>JAAYUG010000047.1 GCA_012517825.1 Bacteroidales bacterium
ATCGGAAATCTCTGAAAATTTCCTATTTCCAATTTCCAATTTCCTTTACGAGATCACGCTATGAAAACTAAAACAAGTTAATTGGAAATGGGAAATCGGAAATTCCGTTATCGGAAATCTCTGAAAATTTCCTATTTCCAATTTCCTCTACGAGATCACGCTATGAAAACCAGAACACGTCAATTGGAAATGGGAAATCGGAAATCGGAAATCCTCATTAATGGGAAATGGGAAATCGGAAATTCCTTAATCGGAAATCCTTGGAACTCTGGAACATTGAAACCCTGGAACTTTCTATTGCTCAATCCCGGATAAACAAACAAAGTATTATCTTCGCACTGATGAAACACCTTCTGATCACAGGAATCGCCTCACTGCTGTCATTTGCTGCATCTGCCCAGATGTTGCTCGATACCGTTTGGTTCACCAGAAACTGGCAGCAAAGCACCCGTGACAGCGCCTTTTATTACCGGCTGGTGTATGCCGACACATCGGGGAAAATCCGCTTTATTGTCCGCGATTATTACCCCGGCGGCACACTTCAGATGGAAGGCTTCTACCGTTCCATCAATCCGGATATTAAAGACGGACACTTCCTGTATTATTACCCCGACGGAAGCAAAAAACTGGAATGCACCTTTAACGGAAATCAGGTTGATGGCATGCTGACCGAATGGCATTCAAACGGAGCGTTAAAACTGCAGGTTGGCTACCGGAACGGAAAATACCACGGAATCTTTCTTCAGCTTGACACCAGCGGAATACCCATCCTTTCAGCGAATTACCGCGACGGGGAACTGCACGGGAAATTCATTTCCTACTACCCCAACGGACAGAAAGTGCGGGAAGATGTATACTCTAAGGGTATCCTGAAGAAGAAACGTTGCTACACCCGGGATGGGCAGGATACAGCATGGTTTCCCTACCTGGCCCTGCCTGAATTCCCTGGCGGAAGAAGCAAATTCCAGGAATTTATCGATGAACACCTCATCTACCCGGCCGAAGCCCTTGCCGGCAAACTGCAGGGAAGCGTGGAACTGGAAGTACAGGTTGGAAAAGATGGGCGGCTCGTCAACATCCGTGTTGTGGAAAGCCCCCGGCAGGATTTTGCCGAGGAGGCAGTGCGGGTTCTTTCCTCTTCTCCCCCATGGAAACCGGGATGCAAAGACGGACAACCCATAGAAATGACCATACATATCCCAATAAAATTCCGGATAAAACAATCCTTTCCATGAGAAAAATCTTTAAACGGGCAATCCTTCTGCTGATAGCGATCAGTTTTGTAACGGCCTGCGCGCATCAGCCGGTGCACCGGAACCACCCGCCAAAACCGGGCCGGCCCGAACCCTGCAATTGCCATTAAACACCTCCTGTTTTTTGTACCGGAAATTTCCTATATTTCTCCCCAATTAACCAGTTATTAATTTTATGAAAACCCTCATCCAGCTGTTTGAAGAAAGCGTGGAAAAATTCCGCGACAACAATCTTCTCTTTGAAAAAATTGGAAATCAGTATGTTGGTATGACCTTTGCCCAGACCCGCGAACGGGTTTACCGGATGGCCGCCGGCTTATTGAGCCTGGGTGTCAGCAAAGGCGACCGGATTGCCCTTTTGTCGGAAGGGCGCAACGACTGGGTGGTCAGCGAACTGGCTATCCTTTACACCGGGGCGGCCAACGTACCTCTGTCGGTTAAACTCATGGAAACTTCCGACCTCCGGTTTCGCCTGAGCCATTCAGGTGCCCGGATGATCATTGTTTCCCGCAATCAGCTGGCAAAGATTATCCCTCTGAAAGATGAACTCAGCGAACTGGAGAAAGTGATTATACTGGACGAAGTCACTAAGGAACACCCCAAAGATATTCTTCTGAAAGAAGTGCTGGCTCTCGGGGATGCTTTCCTTGCCGAAAAACGCCACCTTCTTACGGAGCGTATGCAAAGCATACAACCGGGTGACCTGGCCAACATCTGCTATACTTCCGGCACTACAGCCGATCCGAAAGGCATCATGCTCTCCCACCGCAACTATACAGCCAATGCTGAACAAAGCCTTTCCCTGATGGACGTCTTCCCCTGGTATACCACCTTACTTATACTGCCATGGGACCACTCTTTTGCCCATACCTGCGGCATATACACCCTCATGTCGGCCGGAGGAAGTCTGGCTGCTGTCCAGTCAGGAAAAACAGCTATGGAAACACTGAAAAATATTCCCGTCAACATCCGGGAGATCCGTCCTGTTTTCCTGCTCAGTGTCCCGGCCCTGGCAAAAAACTTCAGAAAAAATATTGAGAAAGGCATCTCTGAAAAAGGAAAGCTGGCGGAAGCCCTCTTCCGGTTTGCCCTGAAAGTTTCCTATGCCTATAACGGAATTGCATGGAACAAAGGAAAAGGCTGGAGGATTCTGCTAAAACCCCTTGTCAGCCTCTTCGATGCTATTCTCTACAAAAAAGTGAGAGAAGCTTTTGGCGGCCGGCTGAAATATTTTATCGGAGGCGGAGCCCTGCTCGACATCGAACTGCAACGCTTTTTCTATGCCATTGGAATTCCTATGTTCCAGGGATATGGACTCTCGGAAGCTTCTCCTGTCATCTCTTCCAACTCCGAACGCAAAGCTAAACTGGGTTCTTCGGGCTATCTGGTGTCCAACCTTGAACTGAAAATATGCGATGAACAAGGAAACGAACTTCCGCTTGGGGAAAAAGGAGAAATTGTGGTCAGGGGTGAAAATGTGATGGTGGGATACTGGAAAAATGAAACAGCCACCCGCGAAACAATCCGCGACGGATGGCTCTACACTGGTGATATGGGATATATGGACGCCGACGGATTCCTTTATGTACTGGGACGTTTCAAGAGCCTCCTGATTGCTGACGACGGAGAAAAATACAGTCCGGAAGGTATTGAGGAAGCCTTCTGCGATCAGTCAAGGTATATTGACCAGTGCATGCTGTACAATAACCAGAATCCTTATACTGTTGCCCTCATTGTTCCTTCGCGTGAAGCGCTCAAGAAATACCTCAAAGAGAAACATCTTGATCCGGCATCAGAGGAAGGAATCATTGCCGCCCTGAAACTCATCGAATCCGAAATAGCAGAATACCGTACCGGCCGAAAATACGGAAACATGTTCCCCCAGCGCTGGCTTCCCCCGGCACTGGGAATTCTGGATGAACCCTTTACCGAAGATAACCACATGCTGAACAGTACCATGAAAATGGTCAGGGGTAAGATTACGGAACGCTACCGCGAACTGCTTGCCTTCTTATACACTCCCGAAGCAAAGGATATTACCAACAAAAGAAATAAGGAGGCAATGAAAAAACTGCTGATGTAACCTGAACCGCGCCTGCAGAAATGGAAAAACCGGGAATTTTCCTCCCGGTTTTTCCATTTTTTGTTTTCCTTCATCACCATGCGTCCGCATTTTTTCTGATGTAACAATCAGCTTAATTCAATAAATTTGCCGTCTATGGAGGAAGGAAAAAGGAACATACGGCAGGAACTGGCGCAACGGGTGCTGGTGCTTGACGGAGCCATGGGAACCATGATTCAGAAGCACCGCCTTTCGGAAGAAGATTTCAGGGGCGGGCAATTCAGAAGCTGGAACCGGCCCCTGCGGGGAAACAACGACATCCTCAATCTGACCCGGCCCGACATCATCCAGAGCATTCACATGGCTTACCTGGAAGCCGGTGCCGACATCATCGAAACCAACACCTTCAATGCCAACCGGATTTCTCAGGCCGATTACGGCATGGAAGAGCAGGTATACGCCATCAACAGGGCAGCTGCAGCTATTGCCAGCACCGCTGCAATGGAAATGACCAGGCGCAATCCTTCCCGTCCCCGTTTTGTTGCCGGGGCAATGGGCCCCACCAATAAAACAGCTTCCCTCTCGCCCGATGTGAATGACCCGGGCTTCAGGGCGGTTACTTTCGACGACCTCAGGGAGGTTTACTACGAGCAGGCAAAAGCTTTGACAGAGGGCGGAGTTGATATATTGCTCCTGGAAACAGTTTTTGATACCCTGAATGCCAAAGCAGCTGTGTTTGCCATCCATCAGCTCCGCAAAGAGCTTGGCAGAGACATACCCCTTATGGTTTCCGGTACCATTGTTGATAAAAGCGGCCGGACCCTATCGGGCCAGACCATCGAAGCCTTTCTTTATTCCATGTCCCATGCAGATCTGCTCAGTATCGGACTGAACTGCAGTATGGGAGCAAGGGAAATGAGGCCATTCCTTGAAGAGCTTTCAGCCAGGGCTCCCTGGTACGTAAGCGTTTATCCCAACGCCGGATTTCCCAATCAGTTTGGCGAATACGACGAAACACCCGGCGAAATGGCCGTCTTTATGAAAGATTTTCTCGACCGGCGGCTCGTAAATATCATTGGAGGCTGCTGCGGTACCACCCCCGATCATATACGGACATTTGCCGCTCTGGCAGAAAATGCGCCGGTACGCATCCCTCCGCCACGGGAACACAAGCTTTCACTCAGCGGACTGGAACCGCTCGTGGTTTACCCGGGGAGCAATTTCATCAACATAGGTGAACGGACCAATGTGAGCGGCTCACGAAAATTTGCCCGTCTCATCCGGGAAGAAAAATACAGCGAAGCCCTGTCGGTGGCCCGTGAAATGGTTGAAGGAGGTGCCCAGATCATTGACGTGAACATGGATGATGCCATGATTGACGGAGAAAAGGCCATGGTGAAGTTTCTTAACCTGCTGTCGGCCGAGCCTGATATAGCCCGTGTTCCCGTTATGATCGATTCCTCCAACTTCAGGGTAATCGAAGCCGGCCTGAAATGCCTGCAGGGAAAATCGGTTGTTAACAGCATCAGCCTCAAGGAAGGAGAAACTATCTTTCTGGAGCAGGCACAGAAAATCAGAATGTACGGAGCAGCCATGGTGGTGATGGCGTTCGATGAAAAAGGACAGGCTGATACTTTCGACCGCCGTATTGAAGTTTGCGAAAGAGCATACCGGCTGCTTACCGAAAAAGCCGGTATTCCTCCTGACGACATCATCTTTGACCCCAATGTGCTGGCCATCGGCACTGGAATGGAAGAGCACAACTCCTATGCCCTCGATTTTATCAGGGCAACCCAATGGATAAAGAAAAACCTCCCGCATGCCAGGGTTAGCGGAGGAATCAGCAACCTTTCCTTTTCGTTCCGCGGCAATGATGTTGTGCGCGAAGCCATGCATTCGGTCTTTTTGTACCACGCCATCCATGCCGGCCTGGATATGGGTATTGTCAATCCCGCCATGCTGCAGGTGTATGAAGAAATTGACCCGGAACTCCTCACCCTGGTAGAGGATGTTGTTCTTAACCGCAGACCGGATGCTACCGAGCGGCTTATTGCCTATGCGGCTACCGTGCGAAAGGAAAACGCAAACGAAAACAAAGAAGTCGCCTGGAGGAACCTGCCTGTAAAAGAACGTCTGCTCCATGCGCTCGTCCATGGTATTGACGAATTTATTGAAGCCGACACCGAAGAAGCCCGGAAGGAATACCCCCGCGCACTGGACGTTATCGAAGGACCTCTGATGGAAGGAATGAACGTGGTGGGAGATTTGTTCGGAGCCGGAAAAATGTTTCTGCCCCAGGTGGTGAAAAGCGCCAGGGTAATGAAAAAAGCAGTTGCCGTGCTCCTCCCCTATATTGAAGCAGAAAAACTGGCAGGCGATACCAGTACCTCGGCCGGCAAAATTGTGATGGCAACCGTAAAGGGCGATGTGCATGACATAGGAAAAAACATCGTAGGGGTTGTTATGGCCTGCAACAATTACGAGGTTATTGACCTCGGAGTCATGGTCCCGGCAGAGCGCATTCTTGAAGAAGCCAGAAAACAAAAAGCAGATGTTATCGGATTGAGCGGACTCATTACCCCTTCCCTCGAAGAGATGGTGCATGTGGCGGGTGAAATGGAACGGCAGGGATTTGATATTCCCCTTCTTATCGGAGGAGCTACGACTTCGCGCCTCCACACCGCAGTAAAAATAGCACCCTCATACCATGGCCCCGTTGTTCATGTAAAGGACGCATCCCGCTCCGTGCCGGTGCTGAACCAGCTTCTTACGCCCCAAACACGCACGAAATTTATTGACGAGCTGGAGGCCGGATACCGGCAACTGAGGGAAAGCTATTCCGCATCACGGAAAAAGAACCTGTACGTTACCCTGGCAGAAGCACGCGCCAACAAGCTGAAAACCGACTGGGAGCATATTCAGATCATCCCTCCTGCCCAACCGGGAATTCACGTTTTCCGCGATTTCCCTATCGAAGAAATAGAACCGTATATTAACTGGATGTTCTTTTTTATCGTCTGGCAAATCAGAGGGAAGTTTCCTGATTTACTCCATGATCCTGTGCACGGAGAGGAAGCCCGCAAGCTATACGACGATGCCCTTGCCCTGCTGAACCGCATTAAAACGGAGAAACTGCTCAGGGCCAACGCTGTGGTAGGCCTTTTCCCTGCCAATTCGGTAGGTGACGATATCGAGGTATACCGCGATGAAAATCGGTCCGAAGTTCTTGCGGTCTTCCGTAACCTGCGCAACCAGGAGCAGAAAAAACCGGGCGTTCCCAATCTGTGCCTGGCCGACTTCATCGCTCCCCGTTCCGGCCGGCGGATTGATTACATCGGAGCATTTGCCGTAACGGCAGGAATCGGTGCTGACGAGCTCGCCGCAGAATTCCGGCAGAAAAACGACGATTATTCAGCCATCATGGTCAAAGCCCTTGCTGACCGTCTGGCAGAAGCTTTTACTGAACTTGTCCATGCCAAGGTGCGCCGTGAACTATGGGGGTATGCCGCCGCTGAAAATCTCTCAACGGACGACCTTCTGATGGAGCGATATAAAGGCATCAGGCCGGCCCACGGCTATCCTGCCTGCCCCGATCATTCGGAAAAACAGACGCTCTTCCGCCTGCTTGAAGCGGAAAAACATGCACAGATTACGCTTACGGAAAATTTCTCCATGGTACCGGCTGCATCGGTTTCGGGACTTATGTTCGCCCACCCCTTTGCACAGTACTTCTTTGTTGACAAAATCGGCCGCGACCAGGTAGAAGATTACGCCCTGCGCAAAAGGATTGCCCCGGAAACCATTGAAAAATGGCTTGCTTCCAACCTGAACTACCGGTGAGTTTGCGTCCGAGCCGAAATTTTGGTATCTTGCCGACCCCCTGAATAAATTTGGAGATGACCCATTCAACCATGAAAGTTACTGAAGTCCTTTCCCGTTCAAAAGAGACACGTTTCTCCTTTGAACTGCTTCCTCCATTAAAAGGAAGCAGCATTCAGGTGATTTATGATGCCATTGATCCGCTCATGGAGTTTAATCCGCTGAATATCAATATTACCTACCATCAGAGCGAAGTGGAATACCGCCGTCTTCCGGGAGGTTTGCTCGAAAAGCGCATTATCAGGAAACGCCCCGGAACGATAGGAATTGCAGCCGCTATCATGAACAAATATCAGGTAATGGTGGTGCCTCACCTCATCTGCGGTGGATTTACCAGGGAAGAAACTGAAGATGCCCTTATCGACCTTCATTTTCTTGGCATCAGAAACATCCTTGCCCTGCGCGGAGACCCCCAGAAAGGAGAAAAATATTTTATCCCCGAAGAAGGAGGCCATGCCCATACTGTTACCCTGGTAGAACAGATCATCAATATGAACCGGGGCATTTATCTCGATGAAAACCTTAAAAACGCTATCCCCACCGATTTCTGTGTGGGTGTGGCCGGATATCCCGAGAAACATTTTGAAGCCCCTAACATGGAAACCGATTTGCGGCATCTGAAAGCCAAAATCGATGCAGGAGCAGAATATGTAGTAACCCAGATGTTTTTCGACAACCGCAAATATTTCGATTTCGTGGAGCAGTGCCGTAAGGCTGGGATTCATGTACCCATCATCCCCGGCATCAAACCGGTCAATACCCTGCGCGACATTGAACTTCTGCCCCGGGCTTTCCATATTGACCTGCCCGAGGAACTTGTGCACGAGGTCCAGAAATGCAAAACCAACCAGGAAGCTAAAGAAGTGGGTATCGAATTCTGCATTGCCCAGTCAAAAGAGCTTGTCAGGGCAGGCGTTCCGGCTATCCATTATTATACCATTGGAATATCAGACAACATCCGTAAAATTGCTTCGGCAGTCTTTTGATTTCCGGCATTGATTCAGAAGATTTTTATTATCGGAACCTTTCAAAGTAAATTTTATCTTTTTTATTTTAATACCCCCCTTCGGGGTTCTGATACATTCACCCTATACCATTTTCTTTTTGAACTTTTTTCAAGTTTTTCTGTTTAAAAAATAAACAATTCATTATGGCTCAGATTACATTAAAAGGATCGTATATCCATACCTACGGAGATCTGCCTGCAAAGGGCACCCAGGCCCCGGATTTCCTGCTCACCGGAACAGACCTTGCCGATTTCTCCCTGAAGAAATTTGCCGGGAAAAAAGTCTTGCTCAACATTTTCCCCAGCCTGGATACATCAGTATGTGCCACCTCAGTGCGCAAATTCAATGAACAGGCGGCTTCTCTTCCCAACACAGTGGTGATCTGTGTATCGAAAGATCTTCCTTTTGCCCACAACCGTTTCTGCGTAGCGGAAGGAATCAAAAACGTTGTTTCGGCCTCGGTTCTTCGCAATGACCAGTTTGGAAAAGATTACGGGGTACTGATAACCGACGGCCCTATGGCCGGATTGCTGGCGCGGGCGGTTGTGGTCATCGATGAGGCCGGAAAAGTAGTTTACACCCAGCTGGTACCGGAAATTGCTCAGGAGCCGGATTATGAAGCGGCGTTGAACGCCTGCCGCAATGCATAAAAGGTATTGCTCCGGCCTTTCCCTGATTTTGTTTCAAAAAGCCTGACGGAAGCATGAAATAAAAAAGGTGTTGCAGCCCTGCAACACCATTTTTGTGGTACCACGTGGAATCGAACCACGGACACACGGATTTTCAGTCCGTTGCTCTACCATCTGAGCTATGGTACCGCTGTTTTTTTCGTGGCACAAAGGTATAAAAAAATTTTACATTCCAACATTCTGTCAGTACAATTTGGAATCGTTTAACTTTGCATCCGCATTCCCCTATACCATGCAATATTTTATTCATCAGTTTGCCAACGGAATACGACTGATACACTATCCGGTCAGCTCACCGGTAGCCCATTGCGCCATCCTTGTCAACACAGGATCGCGCGATGAATGGCCCGAAGAACATGGCCTGGCCCATTTTGTGGAACATACCATATTCAAAGGAACAACACACCGGAAACCCTGGCATATTATCAGCGCCCTGGAAGATGTCGGCGGCGATCTGAATGCCTATACAACAAAAGAAGAAACCTGTGTTCATGCTTCGTTTATGAAGGAAGACTTTGCAAAAGCATTCGACCTTCTGAGCGACCTTATCTTCAGGGCCACCTTCCCGGAAAAGGAAATTGAAAAGGAAAAGGAAATTGTTCTGGACGAAATCAACTCTTACCTCGATACCCCTTCCGAACTGATTCTCGACTCCTTTGAAGAACTGATATACAGCGACAATCCGCTGGGACGCAGCATTCTCGGACGTACCGAAACCGTCAGGCAGTTTACCAGAAGCCAGATCCTTGCTTTCATTGAACGAACCTACCATACCGACCAGATGGTGGTTGCCGCGGCAGGTGAGATTGACAGCAAAAAGCTGGTCCGCCTTGCCGAAAAATATTTTGGCTCCCTCCCGGCACGCATCCGCACCGACGAAGCAAAAAAGTACCGCCAGCCTCCGGTTTATCATTCCATACAGCGCACTGAAAACCGGAACACCTACCAGACCCACTGCGTAATAGGCACCACTGCGTATCATCTGAACGACAAACGCCGTATCGGACTCCATCTGCTCAACAATATTCTCGGAGGCCCTCATATGAGTTCACGGTTAAATATGTCACTGCGTGAACGATACGGTTATACCTATACGGTAGAAGCAAACTATACTCCTTATTCTGATGCCGGTTTACTGACCATCTATTTCGGAACCGATAAGAACTATCTCGATAAAAGCATCAGGCTGATCAGGCGCGAAACCGAAAAACTCCGTACCACAAAACTTGGATCCCTTCAGCTTCACCGGGCCAAGAAACAGCTAATCGGCCAGATTGCCATTGCGTCCGAAAACAATGAAGCCCACATGCTGAGTATCGGCAAAAGCCTTCTGGTATTCGACCGGGTTGATACCATTAAAGAAGTAACCAGAAAAATCGAAGAGGTAACGGATTCGGCCCTCCTGGAAATTGCCAACGAAATCCTGCATCCCGATAAGCTTTCAATGCTGATCTATCAATGAATACTCTGTTTACCAACGACCTCACCGAAGATTACATCAGGAAAAACAGCACGAAAGAGCCGGAACTTTTGCGCATGCTGGAAGAAGAAACCTACCGTTTCACAGGTAATCCGAGGATGCTGTCGGGGTTTCTCCAGGGAAGAGTCCTGTCTTTTTTATCCAGGCTGATTCGTCCAGAACGAATTCTCGAAATCGGAACCTTCACGGGCTACTCAGCCCTCTGTCTCTGCGAAGGCCTGGCCCCGGGCGGAATATTGCACACCATTGAATGCAACGACGAAATTGCACCTGTTGCAAGAAAATACTTTGACCTGTCAGAATATAAAAACCAGATTGTGTTTCACATCGGTGACGCCCGTACCCTCCTTCCCGGAATCAGAGAAACCTTCCAGCTCGTTTACCTGGACGGAGAAAAAAAGGAATATCCGGAGTACTTCGCACTCGTGTCAGACAAAATCTCATCCGGAGGACTGCTGATATGCGATAACCTGCTCTGGAACGGAAAGGTTTTTGACCAACCTGAACCGGCAGACCATTCAACAAAAGCTATTCTGGAATTCACCAATGCAATAACCAGGGATCTTCGCTTCGAAAGCATTATTCTTCCGATAAGGGACGGCATCATGATAGCAAGAAAAAAGTAATTTCCGAAACTTTTTTGAGCAATATTTGTTTATTTTGATGCTATTAAACTGTCGACAAATAAATCCTCATGGCACATTACACCATCCATGACCTTGAACAGCTTTCGGGCATCAAGGCCCACACCATACGGATATGGGAAAAGCGATACGGACTTATCAAACCGGAGCGTACCTGTACCAACATCCGTATTTACAGCGATAATGATCTGAAAAAGATACTGAACATTTCCCTGCTCAACCGTCATGGATTCAGAATATCAAAGATTGCCGGTCTGAGCGAGGAGGAACTGAACGAAAAGGTTCTGCTCCTGAGCCAGCATTCCCATTCATACGGTGACCAAATCGATGCCCTTACCTCAGCCATGATTGAGCTGGATGACGAACGCTTCTACCAGCTCTTGTCCTCATCCATTATGAGAATTGGATTCGAGGAAACCTTTATTCACGTTATCTATCCTTTTCTGGATAAAGTAGGCATTCTGTGGCAGGCCGGAACTATCAACCCTGCACAGGAACATTTTATTTCAAATCTGATCCGGCAAAAGCTGATTGTAGCCATTGACGGTGCCCTTATTCACCAGAAGACCTCAGCACGAAAATTCCTCCTCTACCTTCCCGAAGGGGAAATGCATGAACTTGGACTGCTGTTCTACCAGTACCTGATTATCAGAAGAGGACACAAAACCCTGTATCTTGGTCCTTCTGTGCCACAGAAAGACCTGGCAGAAATCAGCAGGCATTATCAGCCCGATTATCTTGTTTCCTTTTTTGTTACGCAGATAGAACCAAAAGAATTCAGGCAATATATTGACTTCATCAGCAGCAGTTTTCCTTCCACTCCTTTCTTTTTTTCAGGACAGCAGGCAGCTCCTTATGCCGAGAGCCTTCCTGACAACATAATTTATTGTCCTACCCCGGTTGCTTTCACCCAGGCACTCCAGAAAGCCGGGATTTAGTTAGTAAGCCCGGATTACGCATCAGGAGAGCAAGCGATCTGATGCGCAGTGCGCAGGCCTTGCGCGCAAGCATCCGGGCAAACCCCGCTGGAACGCAGTGGAAGCGGCCATTGCGGCACGTTGCGCGTTTTTTTAAAGCGCAATGTGCTCTCAAACTTCATTCACCCACTCAGTCCCCTTCAATTAGCCATTGCCTTTGTCTATTGTCCATTAGCTCTCAAGGAGTTAGCAGAAGAATAAACAGTTGATGCATTCCAGAAGTTTTAACTAGGTATTCAATCACTGACAGCAAACTGTTTGCAAGCCAGGTTGTACGATAAGACATTGGACAAAAAATGTTAATTTTGTGTATCTTTATTAAATTTAATGTTAAACATATTGCTATTTGTTAATTTAGATATAATTTATAATGACATCATACATTTGTATATTAAAATATTGTAATTTAATATTTTATAAATTTATCTTATTTATATAAATACCTTTTTATCCTATTTTATATCCTTAATCGATTTTGATTTGTGTTTATTTATTTCGTATATTTGCCTCAACAAAATAGTTCACAACCAAAAACAACATACCATGACAACAGCAGAATTTTCCAGTGAGCTTCTGAGCCTTGAACCCAGCTTGGAACGGTTTGCCCTGAGTCTGACATCCGACAGGGAAAGAGCCAAGGACCTGGTGCAGGAAACCTATCTGAAAGCCCTCACATACAGGGAACAGTTCGAAGCTTTCACCAACATGAAAGCCTGGACATTTACCATCATGAAGAATACCTTCATTAACAATTACAGGCGGTCAAAGCGTGAACGGAACACCCTGGATACGGCAGGCGATCTGAACCATGTCAGCTTTGTTCAGGAAACCAGAGGAAACTCTCCTGAATCGCATTATTCAACAAGAGAAATTACCCGGGCAATTGAAGAACTCGAAGATGATTACCGGATTCCTTTTGAAATGCACAATGCCGGCTACAAATACAAGGAAATCGCCGATCATCTTGGGTTAAAGATCGGTACGGTAAAGAGCCGCATCTTCTTCACCAGAAAAAAGCTGATGGATGCCCTGAAAGATTATGCCTGATATTTTCAGGAAATGAAAAAAAGGTGTTTCCCCTATCGGAAACACCTTTTTTTATGGGGTTTTGTTTTGCCCTTCCGTGTAACATTTCTCCCCCAAATGATTATTTTTGAGCTTTCATTAAACACAGACTCGTATGAAAAAATCCAGTCGGCGCAGATTTCTTGCCAGCAGTGCAGGTCTTTTGGGAGCTGGCCTGGCCGGCCTTCCGGTGCTGGCAGAAACCAACAGAAACCATTCATCGGAACGAAATGCTTCCGGAATGATATACAGAACCCTTGGCCGGACGGGAATCCGGGTTCCGGTTGTCAGCATGGGCGTGATGAATGCTTCCAACCCGAATCTGGTGAAGGAAGCATGGAAATCAGGAATACGGCACTTCGACACCGCATGGATTTACCAGAACGGGAACAACGAACTCATGGTAGGCCGGGTGCTGAAAGAATTGCAGGTGCGCCGTGAAGACGTCATCCTGGCCAGTAAAGTATTTCTCCACGACAAAAGAGGTGTGCAGAAGGATAATGATTTGAAGGATATTTTCCTGCAACGCTTCCATCAAAGCCTGGAAAGACTTCAAACCGACTATATCGATATTCTTTATCTGCATGATGTTTCAGATCCTTCTCAGGTAAATGCCCCCTGGCTAATTGATACATTTTCTGAACTGAAAAAAAGCAAAAAGATCCGCTGGGCCGGCTTTTCCACTCACACCTACTGGCCGGAACTCGTAAAAGATGCGGCCGATAAAGGCTTTTACGATGTCATTCTGCTTTCCATCAATTACTCAATGTCGCACGATACCGCTTCTCTCGAAGCCATGAACTATGCAGCCGCTAAGGGCGTCGGACTGATTGCCATGAAAACCCAATGCCAGCAGGCATGGTACAAAGAAAATCTGCCCGCCGAGATGCAGAAATTCTATGAAGGAAAGATCATGCATTCAGCACTGCTGAAATGGGTATTGCGCCACGAATCCATTGCCACGGCTGTTCCCGGATTTACCACCTTTCAGCAACTCGAAGAAGATATGGCTGTAGCCACCAACCTGGAATACACATCCGATGAACTTAAATTTCTTACCGATCATAATGTTCAGCTTGCCCTGAATGCCAACTGCCGTTTTTGCGGCAAATGCCTTCCGGGCTGCCCTCATAATGTACACATTCCCACACTGATGCGCGCCCATATGTACGCCTATGCATACGGAAATGTACACATGACCCGGCAAACCCTGTCAGGACAAAACGGACTGGAAGCATGTGCCAAATGCGATGTATGTACAGCACAATGTGTAAACGATGTTCCCATTGCCCGTCGAATCGGAGAAATCATTCCCCTGCTTGGATAACATGTTAATACCTATAAAAAGTAAGTACCATGAGAACAAAATGGCTTTTATTCATTCTGCCGGTTGCACTTCTCCTGCTGAATGGCAGCTGCAGCAAACAGGCAAAAAACCTTTCACCGGAAGATAAAATGACAGAAAAGAAAATTGATGCCCTGCTGAAGCAAATGACCTTAGAGGAAAAAGTAGGTCAGATGAACCAGTACAGCGGCTGGGTGGATACAACTGGGCCTAATTTTGGCGACAAGAACATTTTTGAAGAAATTAAGAAGGGATGGGTTGGCTCGGTGCTCAACATTACCGGCGCCGAAAACGTGCGGAAGGTACAGCAAATGGCCGTTGACTGCACGCGGTTGCATATCCCGCTCATTTTCGGACTCGATGTGATTCACGGTTACCGCACCATTTTCCCGGTACCCCTGGCCGAGGCATGCAGCTGGGATCTGGAAGCCATTGAAAAGGGTGCACGGATTGCCGCTACCGAAGCATCTTCAGCGGGTGTAAACTGGACCTTTGCCCCCATGGTTGACATTGCGAGGGATCCCCGCTGGGGGCGCATCATGGAAGGTGCGGGAGAAGATCCATACCTTGGCTCGCTTGTTGCTGTTGCCCGTGTAAAAGGCTTTCAGGGCAGTGATCTTTCGGCCAACAACACGATCGTGGCCTGCGCCAAGCATTATGCCGCCTATGGTGCTGCTGAGGGCGGAAGAGACTATAACACGGTAGATATGTCGGAACGCACCCTCAGGGATGTATACCTCCGTCCGTTTAAAGCCGCGGCCGAAGCCGGTTGCGGTACTTTCATGAATTCCTTTAATGAAATCGGCGGGATTCCTTCCACAGGTAACTCCCATCTATTGCGCGACATTCTGAAAGGCGAATGGAATTTCAGGGGCTTTGTCGTTTCGGACTGGGGATCGGTTGGAGAAATGATCAACCATGGCGTTGCCGCTAACAAAGCCGATGCCGCCGCACTGGCCGCTACCGCCGGATGTGACATGGACATGGAATCACGCTGTTACCGGGAAGAACTTGTGAACCTGGTCCGGCAGGGAAAAGTGGACATAAAATACATTGATGATGCCGTCCGCAGAATCTTACGGATCAAATTCCAGCTCGGACTGTTTGACGATCCTTACCGCTATTGCAATCCGGAACGGGAAAAGGAACTGATTCTCCATCCCGATCACCTGAAAGCCGCAAAGGAAATGGCCGTAAAATCAATGGTCCTGCTGCGGAACGAAGGCCACATTCTGCCCCTGAAGAAATCGAATCAAACCATTGCCCTTATAGGCCCCCTGGCCGCATCGAAAGACGACATGATTGGCGGCTGGAGCGCACTGGGACAGGGGAATGATGCCGTATCCCTTTACGAAGGCCTGACCGCAAAACTGGGAAATTCTGCAAAAATTGTTTATGCCCGTGGATGCGGAATTGCCGAAGATAACCGTAACGGATTTCAGGAAGCCATAAACGCAGCCCGAAAAGCTGATGTCATCCTGCTGGCCATGGGAGAAAGCCGCCACATGAGCGGCGAAGCCTCATCAAGGGCATACATCGGTTTGCCCGGTGTACAGGAAGAACTGATTAAAGAAATCATGAAGCTTGGAAAACCAACCGTTCTGGTTTTGTTCAACGGGCGTCCCCTTACTATTCCGTGGATTGCAGAACATGTCCCGGCTATTCTGGAAGCCTGGTTCCCGGGAATACGCGGAGGAGAAGCCATTGCTGATATTCTGTTCGGTGATGCCGTACCTTCCGGTAAACTGGTTACTACTTTCCCCCACAGCCTCGGACAGGTTCCCCTGTACTATAACCATAAAAACACCGGCAGGCCTTACTCTCCCGATTCCTATTTTACCTCACGTTACCTCGATGAAACCAACGATCCGCTCTTCCCGTTTGGCTACGGCCTCAGCTATACCACATTTGCCTATTCCGGCCTTCAGCTGAGCGATTCCGTTATGACCGGCAGCCAACCTCTCAATGTTTCTGTTACTGTAACCAATACAGGAAATTATGACGCCGAGGAGGTAGTTCAGCTCTATGTGCGCGATATGGTGGGAAGCGTTACACGACCGGTTAAAGAACTCAAGGGTTTCAAAAAAGTATTGATCAAAAAAGGTGAATCTGTAACGGTTTCATTTACCCTTACCGAAGCCGACCTTCGCTTTTATGATGCCAGCATGAACTTTGTATCCGAACCCGGCGAATTCAGAGTATTTGTGGGAGGTAATTCAAGGGATGTGCTGGAAGGAAAATTCTGGTTAAGACTCTGAACATAAACCGAAGTACCATGAATTAACAAATTCATGGTACCTGGGATAAAATTCTTTCCGGGGGATGTCAAAAAAGGAAGTTTTGAGACATCCCTTTTTTGTTTTGAAATTTTACTAAAGTTCCTGGTCAGAAATTGATTATAAAGAAAGAGCGAAAGTTTTCCCTTTCGCTCTTTTTTTGTCATGTACCCGGAGCGGGAATTGAACCCGCACAACCATTACTGGTTACAGGATTTTAAGTCCTGCGCGTCTACCTGTTCCGCCATCCGGGCAAAAAAAAATACCATAAAGCGTTTGTCGTGAGTGAAATTGTATTGGAGTGGAAATCTGCATTCCTGCTAATGAACACTGTAATGTAAGGAAAAGAAAAACTGCAGTTCCCCAAATTCATCCGGGGGTTTGAGCGGGAAACGGGACTCGGACCCGCGACCCCAACCTTGGCAAGGTTGTGCTCTACCAACTGAGCTATTCCCGCAATCTATTTTGCCTTTCCAAAGAACCGGCTTACCTTTTAACCAAAGGTGGTGCAAATTTAATGGAAATTTTCTTTTTGCCAAGACAAAAATTTCAATTTTACCACCTGTAATCTTACAAGCCTGAAAGAGAGAAATCCCTTTCATGCCTTACCCTGCCTGAGATTAAAGTTTTACAAAGGGCAATGCATAAAAACCGTCCTTTTGAAAAATCCTCAGCCAGTATGTACCCGGATGCAGATCGCCGAGCTCAATTCTGAATTCATCTTTCAGGCCAACGGAAGAGGATTTCTCCTGATTAAGGATTCTCCCATCAGCGCCTACAATCTGATACGACAGGATCTTTCCAGCAAAAGAATGAGCAATAATATGGTTTCTGGCCGGATTGGGATACAGAGATACCGGATGCTCGACATGGCCTCCCGGCGCTATTCCTGCCGGTGTTCCTTCCTGATTGACAACAATTTCTTTTGCAGGCAACCCCTTGCCTTCAATCCGAATGGTATCGGTTCTGGTGATTCCTGTATTCTTGTCGGCAGAAATCGTAATCACCGCATCATCGCTCCAGGAAGTAATGTTGGCATTAAGCCAGCTACTCCCGGTAGTGATTTTCCAGTATGTATTAGAGGAAAGGGTAAGTGATTTTTCTCCGCCGTCTCTTTGAAAAGTAAATCCAGCAGGCGTAACCTGCAAATAAAAGGTATCCTTTCTGTCCCAGTAAGGTCTGAACACCCTGAGAGCCTGAACCGGGAGACGGTTTCCTTTTTTAACCAGCATCAGCACATGTTTTGTGTTAGCAATACCCTGAAAAAGAGGTATGATATTTTCTGTTGCAGGCACCTGGTTTGCGGAGGGAATAACCTGATTCTGCGCCATGGGATAGGTTTTCCAGTAAAAGGTATAACCCGGCTGAACCGTATACCCGGTAACGTCATGTGTGCGCTTGATGTGCCAGTCATCTTTCGAAATAATCACCCTTCCTGAAGAAGAAACAAAGTTCTGCTGGCCTGACCCCGAGCCGTCATTTCCGGTTACCGAACCTGTTACTTTGAACGTAAAATTGTCGTAGGCCTGATTAATGGTAAGGATCTGACATGCCCACTCTTCCTCTTTATTCCAGGGGAATGTATGCTGCAAATAATACCAGCATCCCATACTCCAGGGAAAACTGCCGCCGATTTTATCGTAAGGCCGGGTATAATTATAAACTCCCTGAAAGCTTTCCGGAGGAACACCGTCAACAAAAACCAGAAAAGAATCAGCAGCAGCGGCATCATCAGGCGCAATGACCTCTACCTTATTCCCTTCAAAGGGAAAGATAAGGGTATCAGATGCCAGGGAGAAGTCAATACCGGCATAGAACGTTTTCACCAGGCCCAATGGATCGGGATCACTATAGACTGCGTTCCTCCTCAGGTTTGGTTCTATAATGGCTGCCATGAGAGCATTTCCGTTACTATTCAGATGCACCCCGTCACGCAGAAACTGCCCCGGCGAAAACGAGGGATTGTCCTTCAGATAATCAATCCAGTGTTTTCGTACCTTGATCAGTTCACACTTGTACTTGTCAGCAAACCCGGGTTCAAAAATGAATGACATTTTGTTTTCCCAGGAACTGAAATTCAGGTCATATTGGTGGGCATCATAATCGGAAACCTCGGAACTATTTGTTATATGATCTGTCTGAATGACAACTTCTGCAGCAGTGCGACTGCGAATGGTTTTGATAATTGTCTCATAGTCAATGTGCGAACCATAAACATGAAACAATACCAGATCGGGATAAAAGGAAGTCACATCCATTTCTACGGTTTTCCATAACATTTGCGAGGAGAATCCGCCAATTGCCCGGTTTATCATTACCAGGTTGGCATGGGGATATCGTTCTTCCAGCTTCTGTTTGACCGTAAGCCACCATTCCTGCTCACTGATCGACTGGCCATATACAAGAATTTTCACTGTGTTTCGCTTCTCAGGCGAACTGCTCTCAAGCAGATGCATGGTGCGGGTAATGTATTTCCCTCCACCAGTTGTATCACGCAACAATGGTAAGGGAATCTGGGCATTACAAACAAAAGAAAACAGAATTCCTGCCAGGAAAAAAATACGTTTCATCATAATAAAATTAATTTTCAATGGTATGATGGAACCCACATGTTCGGCATTTTATTACCGCTGTGTTTGTGTTTGTAAAACATGTGGGTTTCATAAAGAGTTGGTTGGTTATGGTGCCGCAAAGAAAAGAAAATTTCCTGACATCGGTTATTCCGGAGGCATTCCGGAAAAGGTTCTGATAATCTGATCAACATAGGTTTTTGATACGGGCAGGGTAAGCTTCTCGGGTACATCCAGATCAAGAACCAGTCCATCCCTTTCCTTCCGCATAATTTTTACCCGGTCAAAATTAACCATATACGATCTGTGGCAGCGGATGATTCCTTTACCGCGCAATAAAGGTTCAAGGTTCTTGATGGTATTCCGGACAACGTATTTCTGCCGCCGCCCATGATCAAGGTAATGTATGATGATGTAATTATCGGCCGATTCGATGTAGAGCAGGTCGGGCGACTTGACACTGAACCGCAGATCACCTTTTTCATCATGAAATGGAATCAGTGCCGGGCCGACATCTCTCGGATTAGCGGCGCCGGCAAGTTCTTCCAGCTTTTTGTTCTTGTCACGCCATGAAAAATACAGCCAGGCAAGGGTGTAGGGAATGAGCAGTACCAGCAGGGTAATGGAAAGAGAAATCCGGAAAACCGACAGAAAGTCGCGCGGATCATTCAGCACAAGCTTCATCAGTATGGCATACACCAGGGCCATGCTGGCAATCTCAATGGCAATCCAGCTGGCGTACTGCCCGTTGGTCAATGCCTTGAGACGCGAAACAAAAAACATGATGATACGGCTGATGGCTATGAATAAAACCCCGGTGAGAATCACCAGACTACTGTATAACAGCAACTCAGTCCTTGTTACGTTGTACCAGGTCTCCACTCCAAAAGGAGCATACATATTGATGAATACAAGAGCAAAGATGGCCGTAAAAATCACGTGCTTGAACATGTTGCCCTTTTCGGTCAGATAGCCTGGCAGGGGTTTTTCCCAAAAAATCATAATGGATGCTGATTTGTTCCAAAAATACCGCAAAAAAGCGAAACAGTTAATTTTGTTTCACACTCAATAAAAAATATTTCACCCCTCGAAAAAAAATTTCACCCCTATAAAAACAATTTTGTCCCGTCATCAGACTAAAACCCCCTTTTTTCAGCATTTGAGGAGATACGTAAGTACATTTGATCACAAAAGTTTTGTATATGATTTCAGATACCCACGCAATAATCAAAAAATACTTCACTACCGGAACTGACAATATATGCATCCCGGAACTCAGTCTGCGCATTCATTTTGTCCCGTTCAGTTCCGACACTGACACACCGTGCGAAAACAGGGAGATGCTCGCGTCCATGCGCGCATCCGTTGCCGCTGAAGACAATACCGTTCCTGAAAACAAGCAGTTTGTCTACCCGGTGTTTATGCCTTACAACCGTCTGATGAGCGACAAGGTTATAATCCTTTTGCATGGACTTAACGAGCGAAAATGGGATAAATACTATACCTGGGCCCATGTTCTTGCCCTGGAAACCGGTAAAGCCGTCATTTTATTTCCCATATCATTTCATCTGAACAGAGGTAAACAGGAATGGACTGACCCGCACCTGATGAACCGGCTGGTGGAGGAACGCAAATCGCAGTTTCCGAACATTGAAGCCTCAACATTTATCAATCTGGCCCTCAGCGAACGCCTCACCCAGTCGCCGGAACGATTTTTTCTTGCCGGCCTCCAGACTATCTGCGATCTGAATGAACTGATCACCCATATCCGTTCGGGGAAACATCCCATGTTCGAAAAAAATACCCGGATCGACTTTTTTGCTTATTCCATCGGGGGACTCATTGCCCAGGTAATGATGATCGCCGACCAGGAAGGCATTCTGTCGGAATCCCGCTTTTTCTTTTTCGCTGCCGGCTCTGCATTTCAGGATATGAACGGCACCTCGAGGCTGATTATGGACAGCAAAGCATACCAGCGTACCTTACATTATTACACCAAAGAGCTTGATGCTGAGCTGGGGAAAAAAGGAATTATGCATGACTTCTTTGAAGGAACTGCACTGGGGAAAGCATTCCGGTCGATGATCACGCTTGACCGGTTTTCAGCAATACGCAATCAGGCATTCCGCCGTTTCAGCGACAAAATACGCGGTATTGCCCTTGAAGAAGACAAAGTAATTCCTGCCGACAAAATTATCAGGGCTTTCACAGAGAAAGGACAAATCCCGAAAGGATCGATTGAGGTTGTCCATTTTCCGTTTCCCTACTCCCATGAACTGCCCTTCCCCCTGAAAAGCGAACTGATGACCCCGCAGGTGGAAGAAGCATTCCAGCATGTTTTCCGCTCTGCCGCATCATTTCTGGCCTAAGGTTTCAGATGCCGGTGATTTTTTTCAGCTCGTTCAGTTTGTTCAGAGCCTCAATAGGAGTAATGTTGTCCAGGTCAAGGTTTTTAAGCTGATCACGAACTTGCCGCAATACCGGATCATCGAGCTGAAAGAAACTCAGCTGAAGACCTTCCCTGTGGGAAGCAATCTGATCAACCGGGCGGGATAAATTCTGGCGAACGTCAGCCCCTTCGAGCTGTTTCAGAATTTCATTGGCACGGCTTACCACACTTTTCGGCATACCGGCCATACGTGCCACATGGATTCCAAAGCTGTGTTCACTTCCTCCCGGTACCAGCTTCCGGAGAAAAAGTACCTTGTTCCCTACTTCTTTCACTGAAACATTGAAATTCTTTACCCTGGGATACGTTTTTGCCATTTCATTCAGTTCGTGGTAGTGGGTTGCAAACAAGGTCTTTGCCCTGGCTTCCGGATGCTCATGGATGTATTCCACCATGGCCCAGGCAATGGAAATGCCGTCGTATGTACTGGTACCTCTGCCGATTTCATCCAGCAGGATCAGGCTCCGTGGGGAAAGATTATTCAGGATACTGGCCGTTTCGGTCATTTCAACCATAAAGGTTGATTCACCCAGAGAAAGGTTGTCTGAAGCGCCTACCCGTGTAAATATCTTATCCACAATTCCGATCCGGGCCGAAGCGGCCGGGACGAAACTCCCCACCTGCGCCAGCAAAACGATCAGGGCGGTTTGCCTCAGCAATGCCGATTTTCCTGACATATTCGGTCCTGTTATGATGATAATCTGCTGCTGTTCAGGATCCAGGAACAAATCATTGGCAATGTATGGTTCACCGGGGGGAAGCATTTTTTCAATCACGGGGTGGCGACCTTCTTTTATATCAATAATAAGGGATTCGTCCATTTCAGGGCATGTGTACCTGTTTTCTTCGGCCACCACAGCAAATGAGAGCAAACAGTCAAGCCGCGCCAGAAGCTGTGCATCCAGCTGTATCACCGGAATGAATTCATGCAGGCTCTCCACCAGTTCATTATAAAGCTTCGCCTCCAGTTCCAGAATTTTTTCTTCTGCCCCCAGAATCTTGCTTTCATATTCCTTCAGTTCTTCCGTAATATACCTTTCGGCACTCACCAGCGTCTGTTTCCTGATCCAGTCAGACGGAACCTTATCTTTATGGGTATTTCGAACTTCAATAAAATATCCAAAGACATTGTTGTAGCTTACTTTCAATGAAGGGATTCCCGTTCTGGCTGCTTCCCTCTGCTGAATCTGCAGAAGAAAATCGCGACCCGAATGAAGAATATTTCTCAGTTCATCCAGTTCGGCAGAAACACCCTGTGCAATAACTCCTCCTTTTGTTATAAGGGCAGGTGCGTCTTCGGCAATATGCTGTTCAATTTTTCTGATGACTGCCTGGCACGGCTGAAGGTTTTCTCCCAGATTGACAAGAGGTTCCAGCCCGGTTGCTGTGCAGGCTTCCTTTATGGGATGAACCGCTTTAAGAGCCGTTTTCAGCTGAAGCAACTCACGGGGCGAGACCCGCATGGCCGAGACCTTGGATACCAATCGTTCCAGGTCACCGATCAGCCGGAGATTATCCGACAGAAGGGAGGCAAATTCCGGATGGGTTACCATGAAACCTACGATGGCATGCCGTTCTCTGATGGAACTGATCTGCCGTAAGGGTAACGAAAGCCACCTTTTCATGGTGCGTGACCCCATCGGGGTAATGGTGCGGTCGAGCACATCGATCAGCGCCCTGGCTCCTTCATTTATTGTCTGGAATATTTCAAGATTGCGTATGGTAAATTTGTCAAGCCATACATACTGGTCCTGCTCAATCCGCGAAATCTTGGAAATATGATCAAGGCGTGTATGCTGCGTGAGGTCGAGATACTGCAGTATGGCGCCTGCCGCCACAATGCCTGCATTCAGCCCCTGCACCCCAAAACCTTTCAGGGAAACAGTCTGAAAATGTTTCAGCAACCGGTCTTCGGCCGCCTCCGGAGTAAACATCCAGTCGTCGAGCTTGTAAGTGTAATACCGGTTCCCGAACAGATCAGTAAAATCCTTAAGGTGGCTCCGTTCAACAAGCACTTCTTTCGGCTGAAAACTGCTCAGCAGTTTATCCACATAATCCGATGTGCCTTCAGCCAGCATAAACTCACCGGTTGAGATATCAAGAAATGCCACTCCGGTAAGTTGCTTGTCAAAATGCACACAGGCCAGAAAATTGTTCTCCCGGTGGTTCAGCACATTATCATTCAGTGATACTCCCGGGGTAATCAGTTCGGTAATGCCCCGTCTGACAATTTTTTTCGCCAGCTTCGGATCTTCCAACTGTTCGCAGATAGCTACCCGTTGACCAGCCCGTACCAGTTTCGGAAGGTAGGTATCAAGCGCATGATAGGGAAAACCGGCCAGATCGACGTAGGAAGCGGCTCCATTGGCTCGCTTTGTAAGCGTAATACCCAGAATTTCCGACGCCTTGATTGCATCCGATCCGAACGTCTCGTAAAAATCCCCTACTCTGAAGAGCAAAATGGCATCGGGGTACTTTGCCTTGATGCTCATGTATTGCTTCATGAGAGGCGTATCCGCAAGGTTTTCAGGGATTTTCGTCCAATCAGCTGTGCTCATCCGGATCAGGAATATCAAACAAAAATAAAAAATTGCCGCTGATTGCTCTGAGGATTTTCAAAACCATTTTCTCGCTCCGGAATGAGCAATTTTACTAATGGTATTTTTTTCCTGCCTGACAAACCCTTTCAGCACTATAAACAAACTCCCTGCCAATTATGTCCGTTTTTACAACTTCCATGTACGTAAATGAACACATTTTGCCCATTATTTCATTTAAAAAATTTCTTTTAACCTCTTGATTTTCTGCCTATTAATCATGATGGCATGCATTCTGTTGTTTACCTGTCAGCAATGCTATTCATGTTATTCTGGCTCATACCGGTTACAGGCTGCCGGCATTTTCAGGCAGAAAGCTTCTTACGGCTTGTGCCTGTTCTTTTTTCCGTCTCGATAGGGAAAAACCATTTTATAAATGTCTCATTATCAAACGGGACGTCCTCAGGTACATATACTCACTTAATCATCAGGAGGTAATTTTATGAAAACACTTGCATCACTTATTCTGGTTTTGCTGATCAGTATTCCGGTCAGCGCGAATCTGAACCTGCCGGGGGATTATATCCAGACCCGGGACGGCAATATGTACTTTGCCACTTTTAACTTTGGAATGAAAAATTTGCGGGCAAGGCATACCGACGGAAGATTGTTCAAGATCAGGTATGCCGATGTTGTTTCGTACAAAAAAGACAATACAGTGTTCGAAAAGAAAGCTCTTTATGAAGGGAAAGTGCCCACAGGATATTCGGCATTCATGGAACTCGTCTGCCAGAAAAACGACCTGAAACTTTACCGTTACAAGGAATACGGCACCTATTTTGACTGCCGTAATTTTTCATTCTGCAAAGGCAACACCCGTTATTTTGTTTACCGCGGCGATGAATTTATTGTAGAACTTACTGCACAGAATGTTCAGACCATATGCAGGTTTTTCGAGCTGTAAGACAGAACAGGCCTCACAAGGCCGGTTGTTCATTTACGAACAGCCGGTTTTTTTGTTCAACTACTTCTTTGCGCGTTGGTCTTTTGCACCGGCATCCGGCTAAACCCCGCTGAAACGCTATGAAATCAGCCCTCGCATACATTCTACATTACAAAATGTGCCATGCAGCCTTATTCAGCCTACCGGGTGTTATGCAACAGGGTTGATTTTTATCAGAATCTGCAAAATGATAGTACCTTCGTCATAAAGTGGCAATAGGTATGCAAAAGATACTTGTTCTGGGAGCAGGACTCTCCTCAGGGGCACTGATCAGTTATCTTCTTGAACATGCAGGAAAGGGCAGATGGAAGGTCAGAATTGCTGATATTTCCGAAGAGATGGCCCGGCAGAAAATCATGGGTCATCCTGCCGGAGAAACGGTAAAGCTGGATGCAGGAGACGAAGATCATCTGGCTTATGAAATTCATAATGCTGACCTGGTCATCTCCATGCTTCCTGCCAGGATGCATCCCCGTGTGGCCCGGCACTGTGTTCGATACGGCAGGCACATGATTACGGCTTCCTATGTTTCGCCTGAACTCAGGGAACTTGACGAGGAAGCCCGGAAAAACAATGTACTTCTGCTCAATGAGATAGGAGTCGATCCCGGCATTGACCACATGTCGGCCATGTACCTTCTGGAGCGCTTACGCAAGCAGGGAGCAGAAATAACTGCTTTTGAATCAAATACCGGCGGATTGGTTGCCCCCAAGCATGACAACAACCCCTGGAATTACAAGTTTACCTGGAACCCCCGCAATGTAGTGCTTGCCGGTCAGGGTGGGGCACAGTTTCTGCATAACGGCATGTACAAATACATTCCCTACCATAAGATATTCAGAAGGTATGAACGTATTTACATCCTGGATCTTGGGGAATTTGAAGCCTATCCGAACAGGGACTCCCTGAAATACCAGGATGCCTATGGTCTGCAGAATGTTGAAACCATGTTTCGCGGAACAATCCGCAGGCCGGGCTTCTGCAAGGCATGGGACATTCTGGTCCAGACCGGCATGACCGACGATTCATACATCATGCATCATTCCGACCAGCTCACCTACCGCGAGTACACCAACAGTTTCCTGGCATGGAGCCCCACCATGAATGTGGAAGATAAACTCGCCGAATACACAGGAGTTGACAAGGACTCGGAAACCATGTACAAAATCCGCTGGCTGGGGTTGTTCAGCAATGAACGCGCAGGCCTCAGGGATGCCACTCCGGCACAAATCCTTCAGAGCCTCCTCGAAAAACGGTGGAAGCTCGACCCTGACGACAAGGATATGATTGTCATGCAGCACCAGATTGAATACAAAACCGGAGGCCGGAAAAAGAAAATTCTCTCCTCCCTTGTATATACCGGGAAAGATGCAAAAAGCACGGCCATGTCAGTTACAGTGGGCTTGCCGGTGGCCATTGCTGCCCGGCTGATAATGGAAGGAAAGATATCTCTTCGCGGGGTGCATATTCCTATTCACCCTGAGATTTACATGCCGGTACTGCAGGAGCTTTCCGAACACGGAATCCGCTTCGTTGAAGAAGAAGGTATCCCGCAGGAATTACAATACTGAACGCTGTACCGTATCAGAATTTTTCAAAAATGCCAAGTCCGAACAAAGCATAGTCGTACCTGACCGGATCTTCAGGATCCAGCAATTTTAAAGCTGATGTAAGTTCTTCCACTGCTTTCCAATCGTTCTGTTTCCGGTTCAGTAATCCAAGTTTTCTGGCAACATTGCCCGAATGCAGATCAAGGGGAATATACAGGGAAGAAGGGGGAATGTGGCTCCATAATCCAAAATCTACTCCGCCGTTGTCTTTACGCACCATCCAGCGAAGGAACAGATTGAGGCGCTTGGCCGATGCGTTGTCGCCCACACTGGCTATATGCTTTGCTACATGGGCCGGGTGAGCCGGTTTAAGAAATTCCCTGCGGAAAACAATCAGAACGTCCTTTAAATCACCTGTTTCCCTGTAGCACCGTGAAAAGAAATTCCCAAGGCTTCCGTATTTTCTGTACATGCGCTGAAGGGAGAAGAGAAAAAACATACAATCGTTGCCGTTAAACGTTCTGTGAACAAAGTTTTTAAACCTCCGCAGATCGTCTGTCCCGGCTTCCATTATAAAATGCCATGGCTGATTGTCCATGCGTTGCATCAGTTCCCCCGCCTTTTGAACAGCCACGGTGCGCTGTCCCCATGCCAGAGCAGCGGCAAAAAAGGCGGCAATTTCAATATCCTGCTGTTTATCAAAACGGTGTGGAACCGATACAGGATCACCTTCTATGAAAGATGGGGTATTGTATTGACGTACTTTGTAATCAAGAAACTCCTTTAATTCCGGGTCAGGAATCTGTGGGTGCATGCGGAAGGGGGAGATTACTGCTCAAAACGACCGTCAGCAATTTTCAGGCGGCGGTGTGCCATGGCGGCAAGTTCCTGGTCGTGGGTGGCGATAACCAGAGTCTGCCCGAATCGTTCAGGAAGGGTAAGAAAAAGCTCGTGCAATTCTTTTTTGTTTTTGCTGTCAAGATTTCCTGAAGGTTCGTCGGCCAGGATGACAGAAGGATTGTTGATCAGGGCTCTGGCAATAGCCACCCGTTGCTGTTCCCCTCCCGACAACTCAGACGGTTTATGATTGAGACGGTGCTTCAGTCCGAAGAAGGCAAGAATCTCCGTGGCTTTTCTGATCGCCTCTCCCCTGGGTACACCGGCAATGAAAGCCGGAATACATACATTCTCGAGAGCCGTAAATTCAGGCAGAAGATGATGAAACTGAAATACAAATCCAATGTTCCGGTTTCTGAACCGGGCCAGTTCCCTGTCGCGGAGCCTGCTCACTTCGGTTCCGTCAATAATAATTTCTCCTGTATCAGGTTTATTGAGGGTACCAAGTATCTGCAGCAGGGTTGTTTTCCCGGCTCCGCTGGCACCTACAATCGAAACGATTTCCAGTTTCTTAACTTCCAGATCAATACCCTTCAGCACGTTTACGGTTCCAAACGATTTGGTAATGTTTCGGGCATGGATCATAATCTCCTGCATCGGTTATTCCTGGACTTTATCCTGTTCTTCCTCATCCGGGTCCTTCAGGGCAGCCTCTGCTGAGGAGGCGACATCTTTTTCAATATTCGTATAGGATTGCTCGATATCGGTTGCTACCTTCTTCTGGATTTCATTTCCGATTTCGCTCAGAGGCTGTTGAATATGGGTCTGCACCTGCCGCTCCACATCATTTTTAAGTTCGGTAATCTCATCAACAATACCGCTCGAAGACCGGTTCAGTTCTTCCTTGATTTCATCGGCAGCCTTACGGAACTCATGCATTCCCTTGGCAATCCCGCGCATGATTTCCGGGATGCTTTTGGCGCCGAAGAGCATGAGCGCCACCAGTATCACGAGCAATATTTCCCCACCGCTCAGGCCCATAAGAACCTTTCATTAATGGCTATTTAAAGAATTTTCATTTCTGCATTTTCCTTTCCCTGCGTTTTTCTTCGATACGGAGAAAATCAAACGCTACAGGAGCCGCGACGAAAACAGAAGAATACGTTCCAACAAAAATACCAATCAGCAAGGCAAATACGAATCCCTTAATGACCACTCCTCCGAAGAGGAAAATGATTAGAACAACCAGGAAGGTTGTCATGGACGTATTGAAGGTACGACTCAAGGTGCTGTTAATAGCTCCGTTAAACACATCAATGGGTTCACGTTTTGGATACAATTTCCGCCATTCCCTGATTCGGTCATATACTACCACGGTATCATTGATGGAATATCCGACGACGGTCAGTATGGCCGCAATAAATGCCTGGTCTATTTCCAGGCTGAACGGCATAATACCATACAGCAGGGAATAAAGGCCCAGCACAATCAGTACGTCATGAAGCAGGGAAACAATGGCTCCCATACCAAAGGGCCAGTTCCGGAACCGGATGATGATATATACTGCAATGATCACCAGAACAAACAAAACAGCCCAGATAGCCTGAATGGTAATATCCCGTGCAATGGTTGGCCCGACTTTCTGCGTATTCATCAGGTAATTGGCGTTCCATGTCTCAAAGGAAACCGTGTCACCAAGCATGGGTTTGAAGCCCTGGTAAACAGTATAATTAACCAGACTGTCCACTTCGGGTCCCTGCTGATCAATTAAATACTTGGTGGTAACGCGGATCTGATTGGACTGGCCAATGGTAATTACTTCCGGGGTGCCCTTGAGAACAGGAGTGAGCATCTCCTGAACCTTCAGCGTATTTACAGGTTCATTGAAACGAATAACAAAACTTCTTCCTCCGGTAAAATCAATGCCGGTGGCAAGTCCACGGGTTAGCAACGAAATGATGCCGATGGTAATCAAGATTCCGGAAACAACGTAGAATATCTTTCTCTTTTCAAGCCACTTGACTTTGACATTCTTGAGGAACCCTTTTGAAAACCGGTTGGTAAAACGGACATCCATACCACGGTTCAGGCGCCATTCGTACAATAATCTGACAAGGAAAATAGCTGTGAAAAGAGAAGTAAGGATACCGATAATTAATGTAGTAGCGAAACCGCGGATTGGCCCTGTTCCGAAAACATAAAGGACAACGCCGCTGAGGAGGGTTGTAACATTTGAGTCGATGATAGCCGACATAGCCATTTTATAACCATCGGCCACCGCCAGCTTTGGTCCCTTTCCTGCTGCTATTTCTTCCTTGATACGTTCATAGATCAGAACGTTCGCATCAACAGCCGTTCCCAGGGTAAGCACAATCCCTGCGATACCGGGCAGAGTAAGCACTGCTCCCAGGGATGCAAGAATACCCATGATAAAGAATACGTTGAAAATCAGGGCAAAGTCGGCATACAAACCTGCCTGGGCAGTATAGAAAAATATCATGTAAAGAACCACTGCCAGAAAAGCAATGATAAATGACTTGATTCCAGCCTGGATGGCTTCTTTACCCAGCGAGGGGCCTACAACCGTTTCCTGAATGATCTGTGCCTTGGCAGGCAGTTTTCCTGATTTCAGGATGTTGGCCAGGTCGTCAGCTTCCTTGATGGTAAAGTTGCCGGTAATCTGGGAGTGGCCTCCGGTAATCGGGCCGTTAACCCGGGGGGATGACTGCACTTTGTCATCGAGGACAATGGCAATGCAACGGCCAACGTTGTCGCTGGTCATACGTGCCCAGATTTTAGCCCCTTCAGGGTTCATGCTCATGGCAACCTCAGCAGTACTTTGATTCTGGCCGAATTCACGACGGGCAGATGTAACAACATCCCCTGACAAAGGGGCTCTGCCGTCACGGGTTGACACCTTTATGGCATGCACTTCATAGAGTGTTCCGGAAGGATCATTCTGCCATGGTTTTGCTGAATACAGAAAACGCACATCCCGCGGAAGGACTGCTTTAATAGGCTTGAGGCTCAGGTAATAGTTGAGCTTGCCGGTATCTTTAACATGCACCAAACCTACCATAGATCCGGGCAGAGGCGCATTGTTCCGGTCAATATTGGGACGCAAAACGGCAAACAACGGATTCTGCTGGTTCCAGCTTTCCAGTCCTGATATCCCCGTATCAGCTGCTGTTGTGTCCTTCTCAAGCTTTTCCAGAAGGGAAATTTCGGTCTTCTTTTCTTCCCGGGTTTGCGCCGGTTCTTTTGCCGTCTGCTTCAGACTGTCAGAAGCTGCCCTCTCCGCTTTAAGAATTTCCCTGAGCCGGCTATTGGCCTGGATCAATGAAGGCAATATTTCGGAATTTTCATAGGTGAGCCAGAACTCAAGATTTGCCGTACTCTGCAGAATCTTGCGCACACGTTCGGGTTCGGTTACACCCGGCAACTCGACCAGTATTCTTCCCTGGGTTTCCAACCTCTGGATCTTGGGATTCACCACACCAAACTGGTCAATACGGTTTGAAATGATATTAAATGCATTGTCAATGGCCGCCTGGGTTTCAGACCGCAATACCTTGATAACATCAGCGTTGGAACTGCGGAAGTTGATTTTGTCTTTCAGTTCAACTGTACTGAAAATGGCCGCCAGACTGCCGTTGGGATCAATCTTCTGAAACTCCTCGGCAAAGAGGGTAATAAAATCGGCCTGGCTTACCTTCTGACGTTCCTTTGCCTGGCGTATTGCCCTGTTAAAAGTGGAGTCGGTACTGTAATTGGAAAGTGCACGAAGCATATCTTCCACAGACACCTCAAGAATCACGTTCATACCTCCCTTGAGGTCGAGGCCAAGCTGTATCTCTCTTTCCTTGCAATCAACATAGGTGTATTTTACAACGCCAAGATTATAGACAGGCACAGAAGAAAGAGAATCAAGGTAATTCCTTTGCTTAACCGGATCTCCCTGTGCATACTCCCTGGCCTGCTTTTCTACCTTGCGGGTAACCAGCGTGAAGGAAAGCTGATAAATACAAACAAGAATAAATACGATGGTAAACAGCTGAATAGCTCCTTTATTGCGCATGTTCGTTAATATTGGTTATTCCTAATTATGAATACATTTTTAACAAGTGCCGCAAATATAGGAATTATTTTCTGATAGGAATCAGTTCGTAATGTCATATAGCATGCTTAATTCTTCCTGCATTTCCTTTACCTTTGGTAAAAGAGATTTTAACCGGGACGTCATGCACCGTATCATTTTTCTTATTCTTCTGGCTATGCTGGCCTCTTCATGCAAAAATTCCGTGATACTGGGGAACAAAGAACAGGAAACGGATACTATTGCCAGCGGAAGCGACACAACCCTGAGCAAGGCATATTATGAAGACGGAGCACTTAAGTCGGTAAGCCAGATGAAAAACGGACTGAGAAACGGGCTTACAAAAAATTTTTACCGGAACGGAGCCTTGCTTTCAGAAGTGTATTATGCAAACGGATTGAGGAACGGTGTGGCTGTGAACTACTACAAAGAAGGGGGAGTTCATGCCCGCATACCTTACAGGAATGATGTGAAGGAAGGAGAGGCAGTCTGGTATTATCCTTCAGGGAAACCTTACAGAATTACCCCATACCATCAGAACCTCATCGACGGAATTCAGCGTTTTTTTTATGAATCGGGCCAGCTTCAGGCTGAAGTACCCTGGAAAAAAGGCCAGCCTGGCACCGGATTGAAAGAATATACCGAAAGCGGAAGGCTTATCAGAGAACCATCCGTTGTAGTAAGGCCGGAACGATTAAACGACGCGGTAATTCTTTATATCAGCCTCTCCGACGAAAGCCGAAATGTAACCTTTTACCAGGGAGAACTGACCGAAGGAAGGTATCTTAACCGCAATCTCAGACAATTAAAAACAACCGGCGGCAAAAGCATCATACAATTCCGGCCGTCGGATCCTGAGACAACTCCAAAGGAATTTCACATCGTGGCAATAAAAGAAACTTCGTTACGAAACCAGCAGATTCTTTACAGAAAATACCGGTATCATTACCCACCCGGCAATGAATAAACCCATTTGACGAACTTTAAAAAGTTCCATGTGCCTGAAGGAACGCTTTCATTTTATTATTATACTGGGTGAACCGCAATGTGAAACCCTGATTTTGCTTCGATTTCCTTATACAGGGTTTCTTTAACTCAAATTCGTCAATTGAAAAACTCAATTGATGAATTCAGGTTAAATGCCAACTGTCCGATTTTTTCTGCCGGATTTGCCTTCAAACCCCGCTGAAACACAGTGAAAGCGGCCCTTGCTGCACATTGCGCATTTTTTTATGCTCAATGCGGCCTCAATTCTGAGAAATATCTCCGGTAATCTGCGCAGAAAAAAATTAAAAAAAAACCGAAAGGTAAAAATTTATAAGGGCCGGCGATAAACAAAAAAATCGTAAGTTTAGCGCGGTGATTATAAGGCGGTTGAAATATGAATCTTCATGAGTATCAGGCAAAACAGATTTTAAGGCATTATGGCGTCAGGGTTCCTGAAGGGCGGCTCATTATCAGTGCAGCGGATGCAAAAGAAGCTGCCCTTGAGATTGGTTCCGTTACCGGTACAGACACATGGGCGGTTAAAGCCCAGATTCATGCCGGAGGAAGAGGTAAAGGCGGAGGCGTAAAAATTGCCCGCTCTCCCGAAGAAGCGGAAAAGCATGCCGCTTCCATTCTGGGTATGCGCCTGGTTACTCATCAAACCCGGCCGGAAGGAAAACTGGTAAGAAAAGTCCTGGTGGAGCAGGGAATTTATTATCCGGGGGCGGAACCGGTGAAGGAATATTATATGAGTATCCTGCTCAACAGGGCCAGCGGGAAGAATATCCTGGTCTATTCTCCTGAAGGTGGTATGGATATTGAAAGCGTGGCCGCGCAAACTCCGCATCTGATATTTCGCGAAGAAATTGACCCTGCTGTCGGGCTATGCGATTTTCAGGCAAGAAAAATAGCCTATACACTTGGCCTCGACGGCAATGCCCACCGGGAAATGCAGGCCTTTGTAAAGGCTCTGTACTCCGCCTACCTTCAGTCGGATGCAACGCTCACCGAGATCAATCCGGTAGTAAAAACCTCTGACGGGAAGATTTATGCTGCCGACGCAAAGGTCAATCTGGACGACAACGCCCTTTTCCGGCACCCGGAATATAAAGAAATGCGCGATCCTGACGAAGAAGATCCGGCTGAGCTGGAAGCCTCGGCCCATGGCCTCAATTTTATCAAACTTGACGGAAACGTTGGCTGTATGGTCAACGGAGCGGGACTTGCCATGGCTACCATGGACATGATCAAACTTTCGGGAGGAGAGCCGGCCAATTTTCTGGATGTGGGCGGAACAGCCAGCGCACAGACTGTGGAAGCAGGCTTCCGGATTATCCTGAAGGATCCCAATGTGAAAGTCATTCTTATCAACATTTTCGGAGGCATTGTCCGGTGCGACCGTGTAGCCCGGGGAGTAGCAGATGCATACCGGTCTATCGGAAACATCCCCGTACCGGTCATCCTTCGCCTGCAGGGAACCAATGCACAGGAAGCCAGAGAATTAATCAACAATTCCGGATTAAAGGTCTTTCCGGCTACTACACTGGAAGAAGCTGCCAGGCTGGTAAAAGAGAAAATCTCCGAAGTGAGTTAAACACAACTAAAGCATAAGACAAAGCTTTGGTCTCATTTCATTGGAATCAACCCTGCAGAAACAAAGCCAAAGCGACCTACCACACCAAAGCACATTGCTCATTTTTTAAGACGTAATGGGGGGTGTTGTGTCTTAATCTCATTACATTAAAGTTTTCCTTAAGCAATCTTAACTAATATTTTTTTACGCAAGAAAAAATCAGAAAAATAATACTAATTTTATAACTAAATTTATTGTCAAAATGGTTGGCTTTATTCCTATCGTAACAGCAGTATCTTTGATTAAAAATTAAAATTAAACAATATGATTATCAAAAAAATAAAACTTCATAATTGGAAAAACTTTCAAAATTGTGAAGTGGATTTAGTTGAACGTTGTTTTATCATTGGGCCCAATGCATCAGGTAAATCCAATTTTATTGATGCACTGCGTTTTCTTCGTGATATATCAAAACAGGCAGGCGGATTACAGAGAGCTGTTGAAGAGAGAGGGGGAATTAAAAAAATTCGTTGTCTTGCAGCCAGAAAATCAACAAATGTTTCTTTAACGGTAGAATTAGGAGAACCAAATGAAAATAAACCAAAGTGGAGTTATCATCTTGATTTACAGCATACCGGAGGCGGTATTATGAAAAGTCAGGCTAAAATAGTTAAAGAGGAAGTATTTTCATATGAAAAACAAAAGTATGTTTGCAAAAGAAGTGCTCAAAACAAAGACGAAGACGAGGAAACGTTGAAATATACATATTTAGAGCAAGTAAATGCCAATCGTGAGTTCAGAGAATTACAAATATTTTTTCAAAATATTGAATATTTGAATATAATTCCACAGTTAGTCCGAGAATCTTCTTCTGCATTACAAACATACACGAAAGAAGATTATTATGGTAGAAATTTTTTGGAAAAGTTAGCTAGAATGAATGAACGAATTCGTAATTCTTATTTCAAAAAAATTAATGAATTTCTAAAAATTGCAGTTCCTCAATTGAAAGAATTAAAATTCATTAAAGATAATATGGGTGTACCTCACATCGAGGCAAGATATATCCATTGGAGAGCGAAAGGAAGCAAACAGCAGGAAGACCAATTCTCAGACGGAACTCTTCGCTTAATTGGTTTCTTATTTGCTTTAATTGACAGTAATGGGGTGATTTTATTAGAAGAACCTGAAATAAATCTTCATTCAGCAATTATTGCTCAGTTTCCGGAATTTATTGCCAAAATACAACGGTCAAAAAAAGGAGCCCAACAAATACTAATAACAACTCACAGTTACGATATACTTGCAAATACAGGCATTTCACCTGATGAAGTCATTTTGTTACTCAACGCTTCTGAAGGAACAGATGTAAAAAAACTAACAGAGATTAATGAAATTCTTCAAATAGTTAATTCAGGTCTATCTATTGCCGATGCTGTCATTCCATATACAAAACCTAAGAATATTGAAAATATGTCTCAATTAAGTTTATGATTTTTTTTAACTATGAAGGTATATATTGCTGGCGAGGATGATGTAACACGGGCAATTATTAAACGAATTCTTTCGCACTGCTCCAATAATATTGAGATTATTTCAGAGTTACCTGCACGAGGAGGTCAAATAAAAAGTAAGATAACCGAATTCAATAAATTGTCGGCTGAGTATCCGGTAATTTTGCTTATAGATTTAGATGCAACCCCTTGTGCTCCGCAATTGTTGCAGGAATTATTGCCAACAGGTAAACATAAACAGTTTATTTTTAACATAGCAGTTGACGAAGGTGAAGCATGGTTAATGGCCGATAGAAAAGGCTTTGCTGATTTTTATGGAGTTGATATTAAGTTAATCCCTATTTCTACTCCTCAAAAACAAGGAGGTAGCAAAGCTTTAGTTGAAATGGATTTTAAATACAAATCAAGTATTTTTCTTACACAATACCTCATAAAAGAAATTAGGAACCCAATATTTAAAAAACAACTGACCCCTAAAAAAGGTGCTTCAAAAGGTCCGGAGTATAATACAGCAATCTTGCCATTTATTCAGGAAAAATGGAATATTAACGAAGCTTGCAAAAATTCTGACAGCTTAAGCAGAATGATAAACCGAATAAAATCATTAGTGGCTACAAAAGAAACAGCATTACCGAAAATTAAATAGTCGTCCCTGAAAAAATGCCTTTTTTTCATCAAGCATAAAAAAAAGAAAATTCAGGATAAAAAATCCTTCTGACAAGCTTTAAGATAAAATGAAAAAAATAATTTACATACCGTAGCATAGTATTTATGGCATCCCCGGTGGTTCCCTTTAAAAAGTTTCTGGCCATGCGGTAATCTTGTTTTAAGTGGGAAATTACAGGTTCAATAGCGGATCGTGACCTGCAACGCTTGCGAAAAGTCTTTTTATTGTATTCTGAGGTGGAAGATGGTAATTTTTTAGGCGTA
>JAAYUG010000048.1 GCA_012517825.1 Bacteroidales bacterium
GTTTCAGGGATTTCCGATTTCCCATTTCCCATTTCCCATTAATGTGTTCAGGTTTTCATAGCGTGATCAAGGACAGGAAATAGGAAATGGGAAATTTTCGGGGATTTTTGATTTGTGACTTGAGATTTTTAAGTGCAGGATAAGCAATAGCGCAGAGCGTAGAGCGAAAGGCGAACGGCAAGCAGCTTAAAATCCCATCCCATTTCCCGCAAAGAATAACAATTTGTTTATTTCCCTGTCAGATAAAAGAATCCAAACGATATGGTCGGAACAACTGGGAAAATCGAAATCAAAATTCCAATTTGACGGAAATCGTTCCACCTTTTTTTTCCAAATTTCTGCAGATACCCCGATTTCAATATCCAGACCTGCTTTATTACCGAAATACATATTACGCCCAATGCGTGGGGAAACAAATACCGTGTACCATGTGGCAGTTGAACCTTTTTCATATCCGTAGCACAACAACGCCTTTGTGTACCAGGGCGGAATCAGATTATACCGTGCTTTCCCTCCAAAATGATATCCACCCTGAACAAATGCCGAAAAAATGGAATGATTGTACCCCGGCAGCGTACCTGCTCCCGCTCCGAACTGAAAGGTGTTCCGGTACCCCTGCACCCCGGCGTATACTAATTCAGGAAACCCAAAACCCAGTGAAAGCTTCAGATCCGGATGCCTCATTGTCCCTTGGCCTGAAAACCTTTCAGATTCTTTTTGCTTAGCAGCACGCGCGGGAATTTCCCTTTCATTACTGTTTCGGACAGATGGTGAACCGGCGCTTGTCATTGCGGAGTCTGACGGGGCCATCAGTTTTGTACAACAGATATTGCCCAGGGCATATGCAGAAGGCATTATCATATGTATCAAAACCAGCAGGATAGATTTTGATAACAAGTTACCAGGATGTGATCTCATAAACATTTTTATTGCATGGAAGAATAAAGATACAATGCTTTATAACAAATGGCCGTTTTATTTCCGGAATAATTTGATAATTTTAGCGTTTTGGAAACGACATAAACAGTACATGAAGTATAGTCGGGGATACATACGTTCCCTTTTCGTTTTTTATGCGACGGCATTATTTAGCCTGTCAGCCCACGGTCAGAATCCGGATACATTAAAAATATCCGTCAACTATGACCACATGGCAATTACGGATGCCTTTCAGGACTTGTCGGCCCGGTATGGCGTGCAGTTTTTTTACCGTGGCGGCATGTTTACCGGAGATACCCTTTCCTATTCAGGGCATGAATCTGATCTGCGTGCATTTCTGCAGGAGGTTATCAGCGGAAAACCTGTCGAGTACCGGATAATTGGCTTCAACAAGGTAGTTTTCCTTCCTTCTGAAAAAGTTGCCATGCTTACCGGCGCTATGATTAACATGGCCGGTAACGATGTAACCCGGGGAGTTATTGGAGTGGGCAACCCTGCCGATGCCGGGAAATACAGAAGGGCCGAAATCCGCGGAAGAATTCTGAACGGGAAAAACGGTGAGCCCCTTCCCGGTGCTTCCCTGCAGGTGGAGAATCTTTCCATCGGAACCACCAGCAACATGGATGGATCTTTTTCCTTGGTCCTTCAGCCCGGAATTTATAACCTGCAGGTGGCCTGTCTGGGCTTTGAACAGCAGAAGTTTTCCCTCAAAGTGATTGGCCCCGGAACGGTTGACCTTGAACTGTTCGAGGAATCTGTCAGGCTGGAGGAAGTGAAGGTCTTTGCCAAAACAGCCGACCGCAACGTTCGCAGCAATACCATGGGGCTGATTGACATAGATATGCGCGATTTTAAACTACTGCCTCCGGTGGGTGGTGATAAGGATATTATGAAAAGGCTTTCCATGATGCCGGGAATTTCTTCGGCCGGTGAATTTGGATCAGGCATCAGCGTGAGGGGGGGAGGAGACGACCAGAATCTTTATCTTCTTGAAGGTGCTTCGGTGTATAATACGTCCCATGTTTTCGGCCTTATGTCGGTCATCAATCCGGATGCTGTTACCGGCATGAAACTTTACAGAGGATATATCCCGGCTGAGTTTGGGGAACGGGTTTCATCCGTAATTGATATCCGTGTGCGTGATAATGTCCGCAAGGGGTTTCATGGTCAGGGAGGCATCGGACTGTTCAACAGCAGGCTAATGCTCAATGGTACGCTTCCGGGGGATCATTTCTCCTGGATGATCGGGGGCAGAAGCAGTTATTCCGACTGGATTCTGGGCCGTCTGCCCGATTATAACCTCCGCAGCAGCCATGCTTCCTTCCACGATCTGAATGGATTGCTGCAGTATAAAAACAGTAAAAATCATCTTACCTTCTTTGCTTATTCCAGTTTCGACAGGTTCCGGTATGCCGGAGAGCTGAATTACCAGTACGGTAACAACCTTGCATCGGCACGGTGGACGCGGATCTATAATGCCAGTTGGAATACAGAACTTACCGCCTCTGTTTCCGATTATTATGTCACCAGGGATGACCTGGCGGAAGCTTCCCTGGTAAAGCAGGTTTCTTCCGGCATCCGTTCTGTTGATGCCAAACTGGTGCTGAACTGGAGTAAATTTCATAACCACAAGCCCTTGGCAGGGCTCCAGGTCATCCATTACACAGTTAATCCCGGTTCTCAGAAACCGCTGAATGAGTTCTCCCTGATTGCTCCTCTTGCTATAGAAAACAGCAGGGGATATGAAGCTGCCTTTTTTGCCGGTGATGACTTTGATGTTTCGGATTGGTTCGGAATCAGTGCCGGCTTGCGTTTTTCAACATATCACCTTACGGGTCCTTATCAAAAATTCCAGTACGATCCCGGCGGGCCTTTGACGCCCTCCCGTATCACAGATACTCTATCATACACAGAAGGCCTGAATGTTGTTTCCTATCACAGTTTTGAACCGCGGCTTGCGATACGATTCATGCTAAGCCAGAAAAGTTCCCTCAAGTTTTCTTACAGCGCAAACACTCAATACCTCATGCTTCTCTCGTTTACATCCATTCCCACTCCGAACGATGTCTGGAAACTTGCAGATCCCTACATTCGCCCGATTGATTCCCGCCAGCTGGCATTGGGGTATTTCCGGAACTCGGCAGACAATTCCGTCGAGTTTTCAGCAGAAATGTATTACAGATGGCTTGATAATCTGCCGGAATACAAAAATGATGCGACCCTTGAGATGAATCCGCATCCCGAAACGGAACTGACAAAAGCATCCGGTAAAAATTATGGTATTGAATGCATGATCAAAAAAACCGGAGGAAGAATCGATGGATGGATCAATTATACCTATTCCCGTGCGTGGAGGAAAACAAACGGGCAGTTTACCGAAGAGGTGATCAATGAAAACAAATGGTATCCGTCTATGTTCGATCGGCCTCACGACCTGAATGTATCAGGAACCTATTACTATAACCGCAGGCTCCGGTTTACTGCCAATTTTTACCTTTCCTCAGGCCGGCCGGCAACCCTTCCTGAATACCAGTTCGGTTTCGGAAATAATACTCTCGTATGGTTTTCTGACAGAAATGCATACCGTTTGCCGCCCTATCACCGACTCGATCTTTCTGTCAGCCGGGATGAAAGCCTGCATCTTCGCAAAAAATGGAAAGGAAGCTGGACCTTCTCAGTTCTTAATGTATACGGAAGAAAAAATGCTTATTCTGTGTTTTACAAAAATGCTGCCGGTGGTTTAACGGACGGATCCGGTATATCGGCGCTGTATAAACTGTATCTGATTGGCCGGCCTTTCCCTGTGGTAACATATAATTTTATCTTCTGAACATGCGTTGCGGATACTCTTCCATATTGTGCATCTTTTTGCTGCTGGCTGCAACGGCCTGTCAGGAACCTTATGATCCCGGGCCTCTCAACAGCAATGAAATGATTCCGGTGATTGAAGGTTCTGTTTCAAATGGTCCGGGGCCTTTTGTAATCCACCTTTCCTGGGCTTCTCCTTTTGGCAAAAAGCTGGACCTGCCCATCAGCGGCGCATGGGTCATGCTTTCTGATGACATGGGCCTCAGTGAGGTTTTAGCTGAAAATGCACCGGGCGTTTATGTAACTTCTGCCTCTGGCATACCGGTTAGCATAGGAAAAAGCTATAAACTGACAGTTAGATTACCAAACGGAGACATCTTCGAATCTCCATCACAGGAACTTCAGTCTCCCCCATGGGTGGATTCAGTTTATGCTGAAATAGGTACCGCAGTCACTGTAAAGGAAAATCTGTATGGAGATCTGATTGAAACCAAAAGCCAGGGACTTCATGTTATGGCCGATGTTACCGACCGGTCTGATAAAAAACGGTACTACCGTTTTTCAACCCGCTTGCTCATTGAAAGATACCATACCCTGAATCCCAATACCCCCTCCGCCATTACTGTTTTCTGCTACGATCCGTATAACCCTGATCAGATTCCCCAGGTTTTCGCTTCCGCTGGCAGGGATGGAAAACAATTGCTCAGGAGTATCCGGTATTCCTTTCTGCCCTATATCATCTATCCCGAACCTGAAGACCCGTCGGTAAGCAAAGATTTAATGACCGCCTGGGTTTTGCAGACAAGGGTTTCCGTTTTTGACCAGAAAGTGTATGATTTTTACCGTCTGGCCGTAAAACAGCTGCAAGCCGACCAGCAGATATTCGACCCTGTTCCCTCGCAGATCAAGGGAAACATGGTGTGCAGGAATAATCCGGAAAAAATTATGATCGGTATGTTTGAGGTGGCTTCCGTAACGACCCTGCATCATATTTTTACCTGGTTCCCGGGTTCGGAGGTGTATCACATGCGGGAACTAAAAGATTATCAGTTTCCTGAAGGGCCTGCGTGCAGGGAAGGTTTTCCTCCTCCGGGATGGATTTATTTTTGAAAAGGCGTATCAGAGATGATTCGGATGACTCATAAGCTCCTTGTTTTCCTCCTCCTGCCGGCGATCGTGTGGTTGCTGCCAGCGTTAACAGGCACGGAAATTGTCTGCGCCCAAAACAGGAATATTCACAGTACCGGCATGTATCTGGAACAAACTTTTGCACAGACTGACAGAGATTATTACGTGACCGGAGAATTTCTCAGATATGGCATTTTTGTTTTTAATCCGTCGGCTCCCGGAGAGAATGTTCAAAGTAAAATACTGTATATCAGTCTTTTTAATCAAAATTTGTATCCTGTTCTTACCTGGCGTTCAAATTTTACCGGTAACATATCGGCTGGTGAGATGAAGCTTCCGGATACGCTGTCTTCAGGAGTTTACTACCTGGCAGCTTATACATCTTTTATGCGAAGTCTTCCCCTTTCTTATATTGCATTCAAACCCCTGTTTATTTCCGCTCTGACGGATGACAATTTTACTGAATTCCAGGTGAGGGAGATTGTTGCA
>JAAYUG010000049.1 GCA_012517825.1 Bacteroidales bacterium
GTCAGGCAAAAATAATCCCACACAGCACCCCATGGAAGAGCTTTTGCTTCCTCCATGAGGGCAAGTTTCTGAAAGCCCTGGTTCTTATCTTCATAAGCCCTGAGTTCCTTTGAAGGCTCAAGCAAAGCAAAGAGAAAACTCTTCTGTGCGTTTCGGGTTCCGATTACGTAAGCACCAATTCGGTTGATGCTGGCATCAAAGAAATCCAATCCGATATTCACCTTTTTAAGTGCATTTGCCCTAACAATTTCAAGGCTCAGTTGAGTCAGTTCGTCATTCAATGAAAGGACATGGTCACTGTCCCAGCGAATGCCTCTGCTTAGATGAAACATGATTTCCTTTGAAAAAAGCAGGATGGAAGAAACTTTATCGGCCACAGATTCTGTAGGGTGAAAATGCCCCATATCGATACACAGCATTTTGTTTCTGGTAAAGCAATACCCCATATAAAACTCATGGGAGCCGACAACAAAAGCTTCGCTTCCGATTCCGAACAATTTGCTTTCGAGCGAATCGGCCATGTGTTTCTCATTGTAATCATCCTCAAAGATGGTATCCAGGGATTGCCGGAGCAATTCACGGTGATTCAGGCGGTCCACAGTGAGGTCTTTGGAACCATCCGGGATCCATATATTGTGCACGGTTCTTTTTTTCAGTTCTTTTCCCATAAATGCGCTGATTTCGCGGCTGCGCCTGACGTGTTCGATCCAGAATTCCCTGATTTTTTTATCCTTGCTCGACAAGGTAAAACCGTCATTGGCCAGCGGATGGGAAAAGCATGTACAGTTGAAGTCAAGCCCGAGTTCATTGTTTTTTGCCCAATCTATCCAGCTTTTATAATGTTTTGGTTCGATCTGATTGCGGTCAACTGTTTTCTTTCCAAAATCACCGTAACTGGCGTGCATATTAAACCGGTGTTTGCCCGGAATAAGTGAATAGACAAATTCCAGATCGTTGCGGAGTTCATCAATAGTACGTGCTTTGCCCGGGTAGTTACCAGTGGCCTGAATACCGCCGCCGGAGAGGGCAGCATCCGGCTTTTCAAAACCTCCCACATCATCGGCCTGCCAGCAATGCAGTGATATGGAAATCTGCTGAAGGGTTTCCAGTGCCTTGTCGGTATCCACACCCAGAGATGCATAACGTTCCCTGGCCGCAGAATAAGCTTTTTCAATTTTCTGGTTTTTCATACGATTGAATGGTTAGTTGGTTACTATTTTTCTAAATTTTTCATATGCATCTCCCCATAATGAGGTATCCGATGGTTCATACATTTTTACAGGAAATGAATTTCTGATAATTTCCCGAATCTCGGCACGTGAACTGACCTTTCCGGCAGCCATAGCCTGCACCATAATATTGCCCAGGGCAGTTCCTTCCGAAGGGCCTGTTACCACGGGAATACCGCAGGCATCGGCCGTGCACTGGCAAAGGAACTCATTTTGAACTCCTCCACCGATAATATAGATGGTTTCAATGGGAAATCCTGAAATTTCCCGCAACTGATCCAGAACATAACGGTATTTCAGGGCAAGGCTTTCGTAAACGATGCGGGAAATGGTTCCTTCATCTTCCGGTACACTTTGCCCTGTTGACCGACAATACTGAAGAATGGCGGCCGGCATATTGGGAGGATTCAGGAAGGCGGAGGCATCAGGGTCAATAAAAGCTGAAAAGGGGCGGGCTTTTTTGCTCATTTCCACTATGCCGGCATAGGAGAATTTTTCCCTACCCCATGCAGCACGGCACTGCTGGATCAGCCATAAACCCATGATATTCTTCAGCACTCTGAAGGTATGTTCCACTCCGCCTTCATTGGTAAGATTAAATGCATAGGTTTTTTCATTTATCAGCGGCACAGAAGATTCAATACCCATAAGTGACCAGGTTCCTGAACTGATGTAAGCCCAGTTTTTCCCCCTGGCCGGAACGGCAGCAATGGCAGAACCTGTATCGTGTGTGGCGACAGCAACCACGGGTACCTGCCCCAGGCCGGTATTCCTTCCTATTTCTTCTTTAATTTTTCCAATGAAGGTACCTGGCTGTACAATCTCCTGCATCAGGGAAACCGGAAGATTCATGGCATCGAAAAACTTCGTCTCCCAGGCATTTTTCACGGGATTAAACAACTGGGAAGTAGTGGCAAAAGTGAACTCCGATTTCCGCACACCGGTAAAGAGGTAATGAAAAATATCGGGTACAAACAACAGATGAGCTGCATACCGGAGCAGTGGCGATCCGGAGTAAACCAGAGAGTATAGCTGAAAAAGGGTATTCAGTTGCATAAACTGAATTCCTGTGAGTTGATAAACCTCATCCCTGGGGATCAGCCGGAAGAAAGCTTCCATCATTCCGTCGGTACGGGAATCCCTGTAACAGACCGGCATGTCAAGGAATGATCCGTCTTCTGCCAGCAGGGCAAAATCAACCCCCCATGTATCAAATCCGACCGAAAGTGGTTTGGAGTTCTGGGCGGAAACCTTGCTCATAGCCGCAAGCACCTCCTCATAGAAACGGTAAATATTCCAGCGGTAATGGCCGTTAACAAAGAGCATTCCCGTCGGGAATCTGGCTATCTCACTCAGAGAAATTTTATTATCGTCTAACGTTCCAAGGATAGCACGACCGCTTTCAGCCCCCAGATCAAAAGCGAGAAATTGGGAACCAATTGCCATAAACTAAAAATTTATTGTTCGAAAATAAGAGTTTTTAGCATATCAAGAAGCGAAATCCCAGTTTTCGTCAATCAAATTTGAAAAAAAAGAAAAACATTTTATGGCTTTCTGAATTTCATGCAATCTGTATCCCTGTGTTGTATCCACAATTACTGCATGACCCGTTTTCATCCAGGGCAACTACCTGTGTTGTGTAACCTATTCTTCTGATAAGAAGAGCACCGCAGGAAGGACAATAGGTGTTCTGGGTGTCAGGAATATCAATATTTCCGACATACACATAATTCAGTTCGTTGCGTGCAATGCGGTAAAACCGGATAAGGGTATCAGAAGGTGTGGGCGGATTGGTGAGTTTATATGCCGGAAAATAACGCGAAAGATGCAAAACGGTGTTTTTACCCAATTCACTGGCAATCCATTTGACCATGGAGGTAAAGACCATTTCATCATCGTTTGCACCAGGTATAATAAGATTTGTAATTTCCAGATGGGCTCCAGCCTTTCTGATTTGTTTCAGGCTATCCAGAACAGGAGACAGTCGGGAGCGGGTGTATTTTCGGTAAAAGGATTCATTAAAACTTTTTAAATCAACATTGAATGCGTCAATCCATAGAAGCAACTCGCTGAGAGGTTTCGGATCCATGAAACCGTTGGTAACCATCACATTCTTCTGTCCCTGCTCTTTAATAAGAGGAGCTGTGTCCCTGATCATTTCGAACGACATAAATGGTTCATTATATGTATATGCCAGGCCAATATTTCCACGATTCCGAAGGGAGAGGGAAGCCAGTTTTGGGGGATCAATCATTTGAAGTGATGGGAATTCTTCAGTACCTGATTGGGAGATTTCATAATTCTGGCAAAAAATGCAGGAAAGATTGCATCCCACACTGCCTGCCGAAAGAATCATCTTACCGGGATAAAAATGATATAAAGGTTTTTTCTCAACAGGATCAACATGAATAGCAGAAAACACACCGTATGATTCAGTATATAATACTCCTCCGGCATTTTTTCGTACCCTGCAGATGCCATATTTGCCTTCACTGATAACACAATGATGAGGGCAAAGCAAACAATGTACCCTTTGGTCATCCAACTTTTCATAGAAAAGTGCTTCTTTCATACCCTGTTGTTTTTTTTTATAAATTTAAGGAAACAATTTTCAATAATTATGATAAAAGGTACATCGATTATATCGTTCATTCTTTGCCTGGCAATTCCTCTGGTGATTGGAACCATTTCAGGTATGGCTACGAGCAAAACAGATGGCTGGTACGACAGCCTAACAAGACCTTCTTTCAATCCTCCTGGTTATTTGTTTGGGATTGTCTGGCCGGTGCTTTACATCCTTATGGGAATTTCGCTCTATCTGATCTGGAAATCACAGCCGGGAAACCTGCGCACTTTGGCCCTCTGGGTATTTGCCATCCAGATGATACTCAATTTTCTCTGGAGTTTTATCTTTTTCCGTTTTCACCGGATCGGCTGGGCCTTTGCAGAAATTTTGCTCGTATGGATCAGCATCGTTGTCATGATCATTGTTTTTTATAAGATCAGCCGCACCGCAGGGCTCTTGCAGATTCCCTACCTGCTGTGGGTGACATTTGCGTCGATTCTTAATGGTTCTTACTGGTTATTAAACAAGTAGAGCTTTCAATTCCAACATATGCTGAAACATGTGAACATCACCGTAAGGGGAAGGGTTCAGGGGGTTGGATTTCGCTATTCGGCTCTGGAAGCCGCGGAAGAACTTGGAATTAAGGGATTCGTCCGCAACATGCCCGACGGAAGTGTATATATTGAAGCAGAAGGGGAAGAAGAGGAAGTTCTGCAATTTATTGAATGGTGCAGACAAGGACCCGGCTATGCTTATGTAAAGGAGGTTCTTGTCCAGGAAGCACCGTTAGGTCACTTTCCTGATTTTGAGATCAGAAGATAAAAGCATTCCTGAAGTTGAGGATGCCTTATCCGAACATGTAATGTTTTCTGATTCTTTCGGTAATTTTCCAGGTACACTTCAGTCCCTGCTCAAAAACTACCCAATCGCCTGCACCAAATTCAATATGCGAACCATCCGGAGCAGTGACCCTGGCTTTGCCTTCCAGAATGTAACAGGTCTCTTTCTGATCGTAATACCAGGGAAATTCCGAAGGTTCTTTTTCCCAGGTATCCCATTCCGCGGCCATTTCAATTTCGGCCTGAGTAGGTTTTCTAACAGTCATCATCCGGCTCATATGATTTCGATAGTTGAGAATTCAATCCAACCTTTATTTCCGTTGGCTATTCGGATTTCAACCCATTGTCCGACAGCGTCTTCAATTCGCACTTTTGTTCCTTCATGGAGGACGAACAGATCTGACGATCCGGCGTCAGGAGAGCTTTTCACGGTAGCAGAAGGCACCATTACAATACCTTCGTTTCGTGCATGGAATTCCTTACTCTGACGGTAACCGGATATGCCGGTAAGGATAGCTCCCAGCAGAAAAAGAACCGACAGGGAAAAGAAAATCTTTTTACGGTTTACCTGTGCGGAAAACAGAAACAACAGAATCAGCGTAAGACTTACAAAAAAAAGAACTATGCTGAGGATCATCCAATGATCGGAGTCCATCAAGGAACGAAATGCACGCCACCATGCCGTCAGAAAAAATTCCGGGAGACTTTCAATTTTATCTACAGTATATGCGCGGGCCAGCTGAAGGTTGAAGCGTATATCCTCATCAAAAGGTTTCAAACGGTTAGCCCTTTCATAGTTCAGTATGGCTTTCCCGATCTGACGCATTTTGAAACAGGCATTTCCCAGGTTGAAATATACCTCAGGTGCAGTATAACCGGAGTTAATCAGAGAATCATATAAAGTGGCTGCTTCAGCATACCGGCCTTCGGAATAGAATTTGTTAGCCATGCTATACAGGGAATCAGGTATCACCTCAGCTTTGGCCGGAAGCGTAAAAAGGAACAGCAACAAGATTATTTTGATATGTCGCATATTACTTCAGGTTTTGATCAATTTTTTCCATCAGAACGACCGCATTCTCGTATGTTTCCTTCATGGAAGGAAGGGTACCGGCAGGAGCAAACCTTGCCAATTCGCACGTGTCAATAATTTTGCCAAGTTGTTCTTTGAGTTCCCCGGAAATTCCTCTTTCTGACAGAGCCTGCCATGCATTATCACGCGACAGATTCGCCAGAGGAATCATAAGCTTATCGCTCAGGTAGCCCCAGATAGCCTTTAAGATTTCTTCATAAAATTCATCCTGTTGCTGGTTTTTCATAGCCTTTTCAGCCTTTCTGAGGCGTTTTGCGGCAAGGCGGGCAGCCCGTTTATGGCGCATTCTGGCTGCGTCTGCCCGTTCGCGAATGGTCTTCCTCCGGATACCGATCAGCAGGGCAAAAAGAACCAAAGGAGCAACATACCACAGAATAAATAAATGGCTGTCAAGCAGGAGTTGTTTGTTTTTCCAATCGGGTATATTTCGCTTAATATACCGGATATCCTGGTTCAGCAAACGAACATCTTCCCGTGAAAGACCCGATACGACGGTAATGGTTGTATCTTCGCGACCCTTGTTTACAGTAACCGAAAAGGGCTGGGATGCCAATGTTTTATATTCATTGCTCCGGGGAGAGAAATAACTAAAGGATACCGGCGGAATGGTAAAGGTTCCCGGATGTCGTGGAATGGCAATATACTCAAATGTGACTGATCCGGTTGTTCCCTCTGTTGTATATTCTTCCTGAACATTTGCTTTTGGCGGGTAGGCATCAAAATCGGCAGGGAAAGAAACAACAGGGGGATTGATCATTTTCATATTTGCTTTCCCCGTCAGCTTAATCTTTAACGTGAGGGCATCATTGGTATTCAGTTCAGGCTTATCGATGGAAGCTGCCATCGACAAATCGCCAACTGTACCGCTGAAATTGGCAGGCTGCCCCGGCGGAAGGGGTTTCACATGGATTGTAACCGGTTCAGACCGGAAGGTAACAGGTTGTTCCTGTATGGTAGGAAAATCGAAATCAAAATCGAACCAGCTTCTTGAACGTCTGGTTACCGTTCTCTGCACTGCTCCGTTAAATTCAACCGAGCCAATGGTCAGATCGCCTGTTTTCTGGGGATAAAGAATAAACCGTGCAATAACACCGGTATTGTAAATTTGTCCGTTCACATTTTCCCGGGTAAGCTGGCGAAGTTCCGGAGTTGGGATATCGTTTTTGTAGAATCCTTGCAAAGCAGGCAATTTAGGAGGGGCAAGCCGCGAAAGGCCCATCCTGTCGTATACTTTAAGAGTAACTATTACCGGTTCCCTGAGATAGACGTTCCGTTTATCAACTAGGAATGCAGCAAAAAGATCTTTTCCCCCCTTAATACTTTCTGCTTCCTCCCCTGAAGGGGACCGGGCTCCCTGTTGCGGTTGAGAAGCAGGAGTACTCCCTTTCACCACTTCAATGGACAGGGCATTGGATGAAAAGTTCTTCCCTTTAATTGTGGCCTGAGCCGGAGGTATTTCAAACTTTCCGGTAGAATTTGCCCGGAGATAGTAGGTATAACTCACTGTAATATTCTGCCGGATCTGGGTTCCGATCATCTGGACGCTAGTGCTGGTACTGGTTGACGGACCACCGAGCAGTTCAAACGGGCTGAATTCGGGTTGCCGGAACTGTTCAGGCCTTGCATTGAGGGTGTAAACTACTTCAAAAGGTTCACCCGTTGCCACTACCGAAGGAGCTGATGCCTTAAAATCAACATCCTGGGCCGGAACCTGAGTAACAGAGTTTACCAGCACCAGTACCAGAGGAAGAACGTATCTGAATTCCTTTCTCATTTTTACCAGTTTTTATCAGTTGTACGCCTGGCAACAGCCTGCTGCCGGTTCAGTTTTTCCCTTGTCTGTTTCTCATTGTTTAAAAGTGCCTGAAGGATTCTTTCCGCATCCTGGCGCGATATCTCGTTCCGTGGCTGTGGCTGCTGCTGCTTGTCCTGCTGATTCTGATCATTCTTATTCTGCTGATTTTGCTGGTTTTGTTGTTTTTGCTGATCCTGATTCTGCTGTTGATTTTTATTCTGGTTCTGCTGTTGTTGCTGCTGTGACTGCCGGAGCATTCTTTGCGCGATCATCAGGTTGTGTTTCGCCTCCATATCCGAAGGATTCAATAAAAGAGATTTTTTGTATGCATCAATACTTTCCTCAATTTTTTTATCACTGAACAGTGCATTTCCCAGGTTATAATAACTCTTTGCCTGAATCTGCCGGTTGGTTTTATCACCGGTCAGGTCAGCGAAGGTGTTTGCAGCTTCCGAAAAACGTCCCTGTTTGTATTGTGCATCACCCAGATTGAACAGGGCCCGGTGGGAACCACCCTTTTCCTGCAATGCTTTTCGGTAGCTGACTTCAGCCTCATTGTATTTTTTTGCCTCATACAGTTTGTTCCCTTGCCTGACGAATCTTCGTTCTGCTGATGATTGGGCAGTAAGGATTCCGTTCAGCATGAGCGGGAGGACAAATAACAATATATATTTTGGAGCAGTCATAATATTACAGTTTAAGACGGAAGAGATTGAATTTACGCAACCAGGGATTTCGTCTGTCCTGCAAAAATAATTCGAATAAGAGGAAAAACAGCGCAAGGCCGGCAGGATACATGAACTGGTCATCGTATTCTGAGTATATCTGGGCTTTGTATTCTTTCCGGTCCATTTCATCAATTTTTGTAAGGATTTCTTCCAGACCGAACCGGAGGGCCGTAGCCCTGATGTACGTCCCATTGCCTGCGGCAGCGATTTGATTCAGAAGAGCTTCATCAAGCCGAGTAACCACCACCTGGCCTGACTGATCTTTGAGGAAGTTCTGCTGATCGCCTCCCGGAAGCGGAATGGGGGCACCCGAAGGAGTTCCGACACCGATGACAAAAACGACAATTCCTTTTTCAGCAGCCTCCCGTGCGGCTTCCACTGCATCGTCCTCATGATTTTCACCGTCGGTAATTATTACAATTGCCTTTTTCAAACCGCTTTGCGGATCAAAAGAAGAAGCGGCAAGCCGTATAGCAGCACCAATGGCAGTTCCCTGTACAGGGACCATGCCCGGATGAATCCCGTCAAGAAATTGTTTTATGGAAACATAATCGGTTGTTACAGGCACCTGAATATAAGGAGAACCAGCAAACACGAGCAGCCCGATCCTGTCATTGCTCAGTTTGTCAGCCAGACGCGCTACTGCCTGTTTTGCCCTTTCCAGACGTGATGGCTGAACATCCTGCGCCAGCATGCTGTTGGAAACATCTAACGCTATAAACAGTTCAATGCCTTTCCGTTTGACTTGCGTAAGCTTTGAGCCAACCTGAGGCCTGGCAAGGGCCACGATCAGAAAACCCACGGCCAACATGAGCAAGACAAAACGTACCAGGGGGCGCACCGGAGTATAGCCGGGCATCATCTCCTGAAGAAGATTTTTATCGCCAAGTTTCTGCAAAGTTTTGTTTCTCAGAGCCCGGTTCAACATAAACAGCAGAACCATGACGGGTATCATCAGCAGGGCATATAACCACTCAGGATGAGCAAACCGGAACATACACAAAACAGTTTAAGGTATCGTTCTGATGATAAATAATTTGATTCCTGCGCTGATCACCAGTAACAGGAATGCTCCTGTTGCAAACAAAGCATATTCTTCCTCTTTTTTAGCATACTCACGCACTTCGACCCGAGTTTTTTCCAGCTGATCAATTTCCTGGTATATGGCCCGGAGTTTATCATTGTCGGTAGCCCGGAAATATTTTCCTCCGGTTAAATCGGCTATTTTCCTGAGTACCGGCTCATCGATTTCAACAGGAACGTTTTGATACTGAATTCCATAAGGAGTCTGTACCGGATAAGGAGCGGTACCCATTGTGCCGATTCCAATGGTATAAACCCGGATATGAAACGTACGGGCCAGCTCGCCTGCAGTAAGAGGATCGACAGAACCGGTGTTATTGACACCGTCAGTAAGCAGGATCACCACCTTGCTTTTCCCTGCCGATTCCTTCAGTCTGCCAACAGCTGTAGCCAGTCCGTCGCCCAAAGCAGTTCCATCCTGAATCATGCCACTTTTTACAGCATTCAGCAAATTGACCAATGTAACGTGATCGGTGGTAACAGGGCATTGGGTAAAACTTTCAGCACTGAAAACCACCAGACCGATCCGGTCATTCTTTCTTCCGGCAATAAACTCAGCGGCAATCTTCTTCCCTGCTTCGAGACGGTTTGGCTTAAAATCTTCGGCCAGCATACTACCCGAAATATCCATGGTAAGCATAATATCAATGCCTTCGGCCGAAGTATCTTTCCACCGGTTGGATGATTGAGGACGTGCCAGTACAATAATCAGCAAAACGGATGCAACCGCATTCAAAACAAATGGAACATGAACGAAATTTTTTCTCCAGCCACCGGCATATTTTTTCAGTTGTCCTGTCAGAGGAAACATCATGACCGGATTTCTGGAGCGGAAGGAATATATGTACCAGCCAGCAGCGAGCAATACCAGAATAATCAGCAAAAAGAATTCCGGATGAACGAACGACAGATTCCCCATACTACATCTGTTCTTTTTGGTTGTTTGCAGTTACATTTCCTGGAGTATGTCCTTCAATGGTATGATTTACAAAAACATATGCATTCAGCATATTCGATTCATTTTCATCAGGCATGGGAAGTTCCCGTGCAAATTTTACCATATCGGCCAGTAATAAAAGCTCCTGCAAGGCCCTGAGGGTATCTTCCTCCAGGACGAACGGCTTCATGCTCTGCAAAATTTCGGTACTGGTCTGCTCCATTGCCGGCACATGGAAACGCTGTTCAATATACCGCCGGATGATTTCAGTAAGCCGGGTATAGTATTCCTTGACGAGTCCCTGCTGCCAGAGTTTTTCTTCTTTCAATCTGTCCAGTTCACGCAAGGCAATAACATGTGCCGGTTCTGAAGGTTTTTCCGGCTCAGCCTGTTTGTCCCTGAGGGTTCTCTTCCTCTTCACATATTTTATTATCAGGAATATGATCAGAGCTGCCAGCAGAACCGGAAGAATTATGCGCAGGTAATCCTCCAGCGTATAGGGAGCAGGCAGAGGTTTTTTAATGTCAAATAGGGTCGGTATGGTATCAGTAGGGGGGTATGTAACCGAAAGCTGCACGGGTGTTGAAAAGAGCGTATCTGTATTATTTCCCCTGTTTAATCTGAAGGGTAAAGATGGTATTTCGAAAAGTCCGCTGTCAAAAGATGTAATAAGATAACGGTGAATAATTTTCTGGCGGGTACCTGACATAAGGGTATCAGCCTGTATGCGGCGAACTACCCTGATGTTTGGTGTAAGGGAATCATTCAGATGAGGGAATTCTACTTGGCAGGTCTTTTCGGCATCTACTTCGAGGGTAAGGCCGATCTGATCACCGATAAGTATAGAGGAGGTATCGGTTTTTACCTTGATTTCGGCCTCCTGGGCAACGGTTTTATTCACAAAAAGAAAAACGGCCAGCCCGATGCACAGAAGGGTTTTACCGGGAAGGATTTCTACCCAAAAATGTGTTTCTCTGACACCTTTCATACAGTCACTGGTTTTTCAAATCCTATCGTTTTTTAAACAACTGTATCAGCGGAGGCACGTAGTCCTGGTCGGTTGCTATTTCAACGCTATCGATTCCGTACCGTGCAAAAATGTTTTTCAACGCTTCATCATACATTTGAATGTGCTGATGGTACCTCTGACTGAAAGTCCTGTCGGAGGTATCGACAAGCACTTGCTGACCCGTTTCAGGATCCTGGAGGAAAAGCAACCCCGCCCGGGGAAGTTCCCTTTCCAGTTTATCAAATACTTTTACAGCAATCAGATCATGTTTCCTGGCGATGATTTTAAGCTGTTCTTCGAAACGGGGCCGGCTGTCGAAGCTGTCATACATATCGGAAATAAGGAAAACGATGGAACGTTTTTTCACTGCATTGGTGAGATAGCGCATAGCTTCACCGATATTGGTGGCAGGATGTTCCGGCTGAAATTCAATTAGTTCCCGGATAATGCGAAGTATATGCTGACGGCCTTTCTTTGGAGGAATAAATTTCTCAGGGCGGTCGCTGAACAGGACGGCACCAACTTTATCGTTATTCTGGATAGCCGAAAAAGCGAGAAGAGCAGCAATTTCAGCAATCCTCACACGTTTAGTCCGTTGCCGGCTTCCAAAAACAGCTGATCCGCTGACATCCACCAGTAAGATAACCGTCAGTTCACGTTCCTCCTCAAAAACCTTCACATACGGATGATTGAAACGGGCAGTGACGTTCCAGTCAATCGTCCGGACATCATCTCCATACTGATACTCTCTCACCTCACTGAAAGCAATACCCCGACCTTTGAAGGCACTATGGTACTGCCCGGCGAAAATATGGCGGGTTAATCCCCTTGTACGGATTTCAATTTTTCTTACCTGCCTGAGTAGTTCTGTTGCTTCCACAACGCACCTGTTATTTATTGTTCAGACGGTTTGGTTACCAGAACAAAAAACCATTCCTCTTTCCGGAGGATAATCTGGTATTTTTTTCCATTACGGAAATAATACCAGGTTGAATCGTTCTGTCTTTTATAATTTTTGTCCAGCCACTCCAGCCTTTTGTAAAGGTTGGAGTAATCGCTGATCAGACGGGTTGAGGTACAGATATCCTTTTCCGAGAGGAAACAGTATAAGGTTTCCTCATTGATTTTATCAACAAATTTCAGATACCTGTACATATCATTTTTCCCGCTGTTGTCAGGAAGGAAAAAACGCATCTCTTTTCGTACGTGAACCATCACAGAATCTTTGGGCAACCCGACAAAATGCTGGCCAGAAGCGATAAACAGGCTTCCGGACAAGAGGATCAGTATGAAAAGGATCCGCGGCATAGGTTGCAATTATGATGGTTACAAATAGTTTCGTGCCTGAGAGCCGGATGCTGAATTAAGGTACTTCCACTGTGTTAAGAATATCGGTAATGATATGCTCGGTAGTAATATTCTCAGCTTCAGCCTCATAGGTCAATCCGATACGATGCCTCAGAACGTCATAGCATATGGCACGCACATCTTCCGGTATTACATACCCTCTGCGCCTGATAAAAGCATAGGCTTTGGATGCCATGGCAAGGTAGATGGATGCTCTGGGTGACGCACCGTAGGAAATCATGTTTTCATATTTCTCCAGCTTGTACTGGGAAGGATTTCGCGTAGCAAATACAATATCAAGAATATACTGTTCGATTTTCTCGTCCATGTATACGTCCTTTACCACAGAACGTGCCTTGAAAATGTCTTCCGGTTTCATAATCCGGGAAGCGTGGGGCAATTCCCTGGCAATATTCTGCCGCATGATAATTCTTTCTTCTTCCTTCTGCGGATAAGAAATGATTACTTTCAGCATAAAGCGGTCTACCTGGGCTTCAGGAAGCGGATAGGTTCCTTCCTGTTCGATCGGGTTCTGGGTAGCCAGCACCAAAAAAGGCTGTTCCAGGGGGAAAGTATGTTCACCAATGGTAACCTGCTTTTCCTGCATGGCTTCCAGAAGAGCGCTCTGAACTTTGGCAGGCGAACGGTTGATTTCGTCAGCCAGTACCAGATGAGCAAAGATGGGCCCCTTGCGTACTTCAAACGATTCTTTTTTCTGGCTGTAAATCATGGTACCGATCAGATCAGCCGGTAACAGGTCGGGAGTGAACTGTATGCGGCTGAATTTGGCATCGATAGTTTCTGCCAACGTTTTAACAGCCAGGGTTTTAGCCAGTCCAGGTACACCTTCAAGAAGAATATGTCCGTCGGACAACAAACCTATCAGCAGGCTTTCCACAAGATGCTTCTGACCGACAATAACTTTCCCAATTTCCATCTGAATCAGGTCAACGAAAGCGCTTTCTTTCTGAATTCTTTCATTCAATTCCTTGATGTTCACATTGTCACTCATATCGGAAAAATTAGTATGTTACATGTACTGCAAAATTTATACCGGTTGTTTACGCAGGGCGTCCGGCGATGCAAAAATGGCAATTATTTGCATTGCGCGTTGTTAAATTTTGTTAAGCTTAAAGAAGTGATTAACAGGAATTCTCCTTAGTTTTGCCAAAACCTTCTATGGCAGACGAACAGAAATACAGGTATTTTGCCGAAATTTCCTTTAAAGGAACAAGGTACCACGGATGGCAGATTCAGAAAAATGCCATTTCGGTGCAGGAAGTACTGAATGAAAGGTTTTCATCCATCCTCAGAGAAGAAATACAGGTTACAGGGGCCGGAAGGACAGACACCGGAGTACATGCTTTATATTACGTCGGACATTTTGACAGCATAAGGGAGAACCTGCATGCTGATACTTCCTTTCTTTACCACATTAATCAGTTTTTACCGTCTGATATTTCCGTTTACCGGATTTTACCGGTAAAAAATGATGCCCATGCGCGTTTTTCAGCCATTTCGCGCACATATGAATACCGGATATGCCGCAGAAAGAATCCCTTCCTTCAGGAATATGCCTGGATGTTCTACAGAGAACTGAATGTAAAGGCTATGCAGAACGCATGCGGATATCTTGTCGGAAAACACGATTTTTCAAGTTTCTGCAAAGTGCATTCCGGGGCACGGACGCATCTGTGTGCAGTGGAAGAGGCAGAATGGACAGAGAAAGAAGATATGCTGATTTTTCGCATTACTGCCGACCGTTTTTTGCGCAACATGGTACGGGCCATTGTCGGCACCATGATTGAAATCGGGAAAGAAGCTCTGCCTCCTGATGAACTGCATGATATTCTGGAGGCGCACAACCGATCGCAAGCGGGCGAATCTGTTCCTCCCCAGGGACTTTTTCTCACCCGGATTATTTACCCCCCTGAAATTTTTATCGGGGATTGGTCTCCTCTATCACTGCAGGCATTTATCTGACCGGGATGTTTATAACTGCATTCGGCAATACGTTAGAATAGATGTTATAAGTCTGTAGATTAACCACCTCACATTCACCCTCTTCCAAAAGTTGACAGGCTCATGCCAATGGAACAGCGCCATGACCTGTTAGTAAATTGAGGGCCTTATGCATCAAAAATATTCTTACCTTTGGCACGTACTGGAATTTATTTATGGAAGAAGAATTTGATGCCTGGTGGGAGGATGCAGAAACCCTTGATGTGGTTAAGCGATTCGAACAAATGATCGAATCGGAGGGATATGTATTTCTCGATTCGCAGGAATTTGAAACAGTTGTTGATTATTATCTGGAAATTAACAATCCCGGAAAAGCCCAGAAAGCTATTGATATTGGCCTGAGCCGGTTTCCCTGGTCAGGTACACTGACCATGCAAAAAGCCCAGCTGCTCTTGCGGGAAGGGAAACCTGAAGAAGCGCTGGTTTGTCTTACCAAGGTTCCGTTCCCTGAGTCCGAGTCGCCCGAATATGCTTTTCTGAAAGGGTCTTCTTTTGCCGATTTAAAGAAATTTGCCGAAGCCGACAGTTTTTTTTCACTGGCACTGACCCGTACCGAAGAGGAAAAAACCAATCTCTACCATTTGATTTCGGAAGCATTCAGCCGCAACGAAGAATACAGACTGGCATTGAAATATCTGCACCAGGCACTCCACTATCTGCCTCATATAGAGCCTTCCCTTCTGTTTGACACGGCCTTCATTTATGACAAGCTGAACCAGAACAGAAAGGCCATCTATTTTTACCGGAAATATCTGGATAAGGATCCATTTTCCGAACTGGCATGGTTTTATCTTGGCATTGTCTACATGCGTATGTCGAATTTTCAGAAAGCAGTGGAAGCATTCGACTTTGTAACTGCCATTGATGAAAACTATGAAGTAGCATATTACAATAAGGGGCTGGCCTATGCCAATCTGAGAGAATACCATAAGGCAATTGAAGCTTTCAATGAATTCATTGAACTGGAAGGCGAGCAGACTGATGTACTGGCAGCCATAGGTGAATGCTATGAAAACCTGGCCAATTATGGTAAAGCACGTGATTTTTATGAACGGGCACTGGAACATGATCCCGAAAATCCTGATGCATGGTACGGATTGGGAGTAGTTTCCCTGATGGAAGAGAATTTTCAGGCCAGTTTGCGGTATTTACGTTCTGCCATTGCCATGAACAAGCAGGAACCGGTTTTCTGGCGGACTCTGGGCGACGCCCTTTTTCAATCAGACAAACTGCATGAAGCAGTGATGGCTTATGAAAAATCGTGTGAGCTGGATCCGCACGATTCAAAAAGCTGGCTCGGCCTGGCAAAAGCATTTCAGATGCAGGGGAAAGACAGTGACATGCTGAATGCTCTGGAAAAAGCTCTTGTGTACAATGAAGAAGATGCCCACCTGCTGTACAGAGCTGCTGCAGCCTTTTTTCAGCATAAACAGATAGAAAACGGATTGCAGCACCTGGAGAAAGCCCTTAAGAAAAATTACGATCTGCTGTATCTTCTCTTTGAATATTTTCCTGAGTCAGACCAGTATCCTGTTATCGAAAATCTCATTCTGAAATATTCATTTAAGAACCTTTAGTCATATGAATTTTGAATTGTCGTATATTCCTTCAAGAGAACCAAAGCCCCGTTCAAAAGGCCTGACCATGGTAATGGACAAAGGCCTTAGCGCCGGTGAAGCAGTACAATTCGTCGCATCTTCGGGAGAATATACCGACCTGCTGAAATTTGGATTTGGTACAGCCCTTATAACCAGGGAACTGCAGGAAAAACTGAACATTTACCGGAAAGGTAATTTAAAACCATATTTCGGTGGTACCTTGTTTGAAATGTTTCTGGTACGGGGCGAATTTGACAACTACCGGAAAATGCTCGACAAGTACAAAATGGAATATACTGAAATTTCAGATGGTTCCATCCATATCCCTCATGAAGAAAAACTCAGGTACATTGAAATACTGTCTGGCCAGGTAACTGTAATTTCTGAAGTCGGAAGCAAGATAAAAGGAGTGCACATTCCTCCCAAACAATGGGTGGCCATGATGCAGGCCGAACTTTCAGCAGGAGCCTGGAAAGTAATTGCAGAGGCACGTGAAAGCGGGAACATAGGGATTTATAACGAAAACGGTACTGCAAACGAAGCGCTGATCGATGATATTATCAACAACGTAAATACGGAAAACATCATCTGGGAAGCTCCGGTGAAAAGCCAGCAGGTATGGTTCATCAAACTGCTGGGAGCCAATGTCAATCTGGGCAATATTCCCCCCAATGAGGTGGTAGCTCTTGAAGCGCTGCGGCTGGGTTTGAGGGGAGATACGTTTTATGAATTTCTCCCGGAAGAAATGAAGAAATTCAAACCATAATTCTCCGGCTATGCGACGTTTTGGTCTCATCGGATATCCGCTGGGACATTCCTTTTCCAAAGCATACTTTACTGAAAAATTTGCCCGGGAAAATATTACCGATTGTATTTACGAAAACTTTCCCCTCTCCGACATCAGTGAATTTAAGGGATTTCTTAATCAATACCCCGATCTGGAGGGACTCAATGTTACCATTCCTTACAAAGAAAAGATTATCCCTTTTCTGGATATTTTGGATCCTGTGGCCGGTGAAGTGAGGGCAGTAAATACCGTTGCAGTAATCCGCAATGGAAATTCCCGGTTGCTGGAAGGCTATAATACTGATGTTTACGGATTTGAGCTCAGCCTTTTAAACCACCTTAAGCCATGGCATACGCATGCACTTGTTCTGGGAACCGGTGGTGCATCAAAGGCTGTGGTATGGGTTTTGAAAAAAATCGGAATAAACTATCGTTTTGTATCGAGAACCCGGCAGGAAGGAATGCTCACCTATAACGAACTCAGCCGAACGGTCCTCTTAGACCATCTCCTCATTATCAACTGTACGCCGGTTGGAATGTACCCCGAAACGCAGCAGGCTCCTCCCCTTCCTTACGAACATCTTACAAGCCGGCATTTGCTGTATGACCTGATTTATAATCCCGAAAAAACCCTGTTTCTTTCCTACGCTGAAAAGGCAGGTGCTGGTTTTTGCAACGGTTTGGAGATGCTGAGACTTCAGGCTGAAAAATCATGGGAAATCTGGAACCGGAAGGGAAACAGTGCCGGCAATCTATAAAAGGCTTCTTTTTACAGATTGCGGGATCTCTTCATACGAAAAGCTTTTCATCGGTTGATCGGGTTTTCTGAGATGTTCGACTGTTTGTCTGATTTCTTCCACCCATTCCCGGGTGCTTCGTTCCGAAGTAAAATGGGTCCATGAAACAGGTTTGCCAAAGTAGAAGCGGATTTCCTTCCCTTTAAAGCGGAACATTTCATTGGGAAGAAGAAACGATTCAAAGCTTATATCAATTCTAAAGAAGCGGCGCAACGTAGCAATCAGGTAAAAAAGAAAACTATTGCGGGCGTCAGCATACACCGGAACAATATCTCTTTTATGCTGAACGGCCTTGACTACGAAACTTTTGTGCCAGGGTAAATCACGAACTTTTCCCCTTCGGTAAATAGAAACCACTCCTGCCGGGAAAACGAGAATATTATCGTTGCTGCGGAATAATTCATCCAGTGATACCAACTGGGATTTTTTGAAGCGTCCGTAAATATTAACTCCCGCAAAAACCGGCTTCAGGTTTTCGATATAAAGCAGCAGTTCGTTTACAACTGCTTTTACCTCGCCAAAGTGGGAGTAAATTAACCCCAGAAGACAAACTCCGTCCAGTCCGCCCAGAGGGTGATTGGTAGCAAAAATGTACCGTCCCTTTTCGGGAATATTTTCAATCCCGCTATATTTAATCTTAACGTCAAAAAAACGGATGATTTCTCTGATAAAATCCTGCCCTTCAATATCCTTACAGCTTTCAAGAAAAAGGGCAAAATTTTCCTGACGTAAGACCTTTTTAATGAATTTTGCCAGGGGCCGGTATTTGGCCGGTGCATGCTTCAGAATCAACTGCTCAATGTCCCACCTCTCGTACATTATAAACCGGTTTGTGCCACAATTAAGTCAATTGTCTTTTAAAATACCTGTGTTCTTCCGTGCGGTGAAAATACAAAAATGATAGAATTAACATCATGATCATTGTAAGTTAGATATTTTAATTTAACTTGCATATGTATAACCCTTAAAATACTAGCCTATGAGTGAAAATGCATTCAATTTCAACGAATTCATAAAGGAATCAAAGGATTCCCTTGTTAATCCGAAGGCATATTTTGCCTCTATGAAGACCGAAGGCGGACTGGGTGAGCCGATTATTAAAGCTCTCATCTATGGTACAGTAGCCGGAATCATTGGGTTAATCTGGAGTTTGTTGCATGTCAGTGCGGCTGTGGGGGGCATGTTTGGCAGTGCAGTTGGAATTACCGTCCTGCTTTTTGCCATAATTTTTTCTGTTATCGGTGTTTTTATCGGTGCGGTCATCGTGCTGATCATTTCAGCCATTGCAGGCGGAAAGACTGACTTTGAACCCTGCATGAGGGTTTCGGCAGCCCTGATGGTACTAATGCCCATAAGCGCATTCTTTGGCTTTGCAGGTTCCATTCATTACCTTCTGGGTTCCCTGATTTCCCTGGCAATTAACCTGTACGGTTTATGGATGCTGTATCATGCTCTGGTTCAACCATTGCAGGCCAAAGAAGGCACTACCAGAATTGTACTGTATGTGCTCGCCGGTTTGCTTGTGCTTTTCATGTTGCTTGGACTGGGAGCAAGGAGAGCAGTGCGTCATTTGGACCCTTACGGAAAGGATTTCAGGGAAAAGATGGAACAAACCTCAAAAGAATGGGAAAAAGCGCTGAATGAAATGGAAAAAGCCAGCAAAGATGAGGGAAACAATGTTCAGCAAGAGGGAGAAGAGTCAGAGGAGGATACACTGACCGAACAGGAATAAACCGTAAATGCACTTTTCCCGATAACCAGCGGTTGCTAACGGTTATCTGCTTATTACGATATTAAGGCGTTTGATGCCTTAGAGAGGGTTAGATTTCTTTTCTTGCTGCCTTCAGGGTATTCAGGAGCAATGCCGTGCGGGTCATAGGGCCGACTCCTCCCGGAACGGGGGTAATATAACTGCATCTGGGAGCCACTTCATCAAAAAGTACGTCTCCTTTCAGTACAAATCCTGATTTGGATTGTGGAGCAGGAACGCGGGTGGTTCCTACATCAATGACCACGGCTCCCTCTTTAATCATGTCAGCCGTGACAAATCCTGGTTGACCCATTGCGGCAATCAAAATATCGGCCTGGAGTGTAAAGTATTTCAGATTGGGCGTACGACTGTGGCAAAGAGTTACAGTAGCATCGCCATATTCATCCTTCCGTGAAAGAAGAATTGACAGAGGTCTGCCTACTATATTGCTCCGTCCAAGCACCACGCAATGTTTACCGGAAGTTTTAATCTGGTATCTTTTCAGCAGTTCAACTATACCAGCCGGAGTTGCGGAAACAAAACAGGGAAGGCCTGTTGCCATGCGCCCCACATTGACCGGATGAAAACCATCCACATCTTTTGACGGATTAATGGCTTCAATAATATGAGGCTCCCTTATATGACGGGGCAAAGGTAACTGCACTATAAATCCGTCAACCTCCGGATCCCGGTTAAGTTTTTCAACAGTCTGCAAAAGTTCCTCTTCGGTTACTGACTCATCAAATCTGAACAGGGAAGAAGTAAAACCGACCTCGGCACAATCCTTGATTTTGTTGTTAACATAGGTAATGCTTCCTCCATCGTTTCCGGCAAGGATAGCGGCAAGGTGGGGCGGTCTTTTGCCCGCCCGTACCATACTTTCTACTTCAGCGGCAATTTCTTTCCTGATGTTGGCAGCAGTCTGTTTTCCGTCAATCAATATCATAACGGGAAGGGTGTTAATATGGTTTCGGATTTTACGTTTCCTGGTTTATATCGATTGTTCGTTGTTTGCAGTGTAAAAGATCTGAGGGGTTACAGACATTCAGAAGGTCGCATGAAATTAACGTCTGCCAGAAAATCCACCGGGTATGCGTCCTTTCTGACCAGCGGATGAAACCATTTTCATCATACGCCGGGTTTCGTCGAGTTGCTTCAGCAAACGATTCACTTCCTGAACCGTAGTACCGCTTCCGGCAGCAATCCTCTTCCTCCGGCTTCCGTTTATAATAGCGGGATTGCTCCGTTCTTCCGGCGTCATGGACTGGATAATAGCCTCGATGCCCTTAAATGCATTATCGTCAATATCCAGATCGCGTATTGCTTTTCCGACACCAGGAATCATGGAAGCCAGATCCTTAAAGTTACCCATTTTTTTGATCTGGCGTATTTGTGAAAGGAAGTCATTGAAGTCAAACTGATTTTTGGCTATTTTTTTCTGCAGTTTTCTTGCCTCTTCCTCGTCGTATTGTTCCTGGGCTTTTTCAACCAGAGAAACGATATCCCCCATACCGAGGATACGGTCAGCCATTCTGTCGGGGTGAAATACATCGATTGCATCCATTTTTTCACCTGTGCTGACGAATTTTATGGGTTTTTCCACCACAGCTTTCACGGAAAGGGCGGCCCCGCCGCGGGCATCCCCATCAAGTTTGGTAAGTACAACCCCGTCAAACTGGAGGCGATCATGAAATGCCCTGGCAGTATTAACCGCATCCTGGCCGGTCATGGCGTCCACCACAAAAAGAATTTCCTGCGGGTCAACAGCCTTTTTTATGGAGGCGATTTCATCCATCATGGCTTCATCAATAGCCAGGCGACCGGCCGTATCAATAATGAGCGTGTCGTATCCGCGCAACCGTGCAAATTTGATTGCTTCTTTTGCTATTGCAACAGGATTTTTGTTTTCCAGTTCAAGATGTACCGGAATACCGATTTGTTCCCCCAGAACCCGCAACTGTTCAATAGCGGCAGGACGATATACGTCGCAGGCAACAAGAAGCGGCTGGCGTCCTCTTTTCTGCTTCAGATAATTTGCCAGTTTTCCCGCAAAGGTTGTTTTTCCTGAACCCTGGAGACCGGCCAGGAGAATAATGCAGGGATTTCCTTTCAGGTTCAGGTCGGAAGCGCTCTCCCCCATCAGCCGGGCCAGTTCGTCACGAACTATTTTGACAATCATCTGGCCGGGTTTTACCGACTTGAGAACTTCCTGTCCTATAGCCTTATCCTTGACCGTATCGGTAAATGATTTCGCAATTTTGTAGTTCACGTCGGCATCCAGAAGAGCCCGACGGATTTCCTTCATCGTTTCCGAAATATTTACTTCGGTTATCCGGCCCTCTCCTTTGATCAGCCGGAAGGCTCTTTCCAGTTTATCAGTTAAATTTTCAAACATACTTTTTTCCCATTTTACATTCTTTCCGGCACGTCGATACCCAGAAGGTACATGCCTTTTTCGATCACCCTGCCAATGACTTCGGAGAGCAGGAGCCGCGATGAGACAAGCTCGGGGGATTCCGCTTTCAGAATACTGTAATCATGATAAAACTGATTGTATTCTTTGGCAAGTTCATAGACATAATTGGCAATAACAGCGGGACTGTATGTATCGGCTGCATTTTCAACAACTGAAGGAAATTCGTATATCAGCCGGGCCAGCATTCTTTCCTTTGGACTCATGTTCCACCTGGCGAGGGCTTCTTCATTTACAGCAATCTTTTGTTCGGCTGCCTTATTCATTACAGAACGGATACGGGCATAGGTGTACTGAATAAACGGGCCGGTATTTCCGTTAAAGTCGATTGATTCGCGCGGGTCAAACATCATGTTCTTTTTCGGATCGACTTTGAGGATGAAATATTTGAGTGCACCCAGACCAATGGTGCGGTAAATTCGTTCAGCTTCCTCCGGTGAATAGCCGTCCAGTTTACCAAGTTCCGACGACATTTGCCTGGCTGTTTCGATCATTTCGGCAATGAGGTCATCGGCATCAACAACAGTGCCTTCCCTGGATTTCATTTTGCCTTCGGGAAGCTCAACCATACCATAGGAAAGATGGTGGAGGTTTTTCGCCCAGGAATAACCGAGCTTATCAAGGATAATGGACAAAGCCTGAAAATGGTAATTCTGTTCGTTGCCAACAACATAAATCAACTGGCTGATAGGGTATTCATTGAACCGCTGAACGGCTGTGCCGATATCCTGGGTCATATAAACTGAAGTTCCGTCGGAACGCAGAAGAACCTTATGGTCCAACCCCCGATCTGTCAGATCGGCCCATACAGAATTATCTTCCTTCCGGTAGAGAATCCCTTTTTTCAGAGCTTCAAGTACGATAGCTTTTCCGAGAAGATAGGTTTCGGATTCATAATAAATCTTATCGAAGGTTACGCCCAGATCGCGGTATGTTTTGTCAAATCCCTCATATACCCATTCATTCATTTGCTTCCAGAGAGCAATGGTCTCCGGGTCACCCGATTCCCATTTTCTCAGCATCTCCTGAGCTTCCTGCATAATCGGGGTACGGGCGGCACGCTCCTCCTCTCCTCCCCCGTTTTGTTTCAGTTCCGCCAGTTGCTTTTTAAGCTCCTGCTCAAACAGCACATAATATTTCCCGACCAGATGGTCTCCTTTCATGCCTGACGACTGAGGTGTTTCCCCGTTTCCCCATTTTTTCCATGCCAGCATTGACTTACAGATGTGAATACCCCTGTCGTTGACAAGATTTACCTTAACGACCTTTTTACCGTTGGCCTCCAGAATACGGGAAACCGAAAAACCAAGCAGGTTATTCCGGATGTGTCCCAGATGCAATGGCTTATTGGTATTCGGAGAGGAATACTCCACCATAATCATTTCACTGCATTCTCCGGGAGAAGATAAGCCTAATGTACTGTCAGTGCGTAAATGCCTGATGACCTCTGACCAGAACACTTCCCCGACCGTCAGGTTAAGAAAACCTTTTATTACGTTATAATCGATGATTTCAGGCAATTCTTTCTGCAGATAATCTCCAAGGGCCTTTCCTGTTTGTTCAGGACCCGTTCTGCTGAGACGCGTCAGCGGGAAAACCACTACTGTCAGATCGCCGGTAAATTCTTTCCTGGTTTTCTGGATTTGCACCTCTGCAGGGTTAAGGCTGGTATTCCATAATTCTGTTGCCGCTTTGCCAACAGCGCTGGATATTTTTTGCTCTATGCTAATCATGAGGATGTTTAAAGAAGTCAGGTCGCAAAGATAAAAAAAGTGTCGTCAATTGCAGTGACGACACTTTAAACCTACCAACCCTAAAACTAACCTATGAAAAACCTGTGATCTATGAATATATACGTACAAAATGAAAAAAAGTTATACCGGAAGAGTAATTTTAACATTGTTTAACAGCAAATTGGATAATCAGGCAGGATTAAACTGATTATTCTCTCGGTTGCGCAGATAAAAGATGCGGTTTGCGGACTTCCTCTATCAGCCATAAAAGCCTGACCAGATCGTAAAACAAGAGAACCGGGTACTTCCCCTTCAGGTTTTTCATGAAAAGCGGGTGAAAGACGCGCAGAAAAAAGACTATCAATGAAGTCAGGTGCCATTTTTCAAGAAGCAGAAAGGTTCGCAGGAGGCGGACTCCTTCAATGAGTTCCCTTTCTTTCCTGAAACGGATATAAAGAGCGGCGAGATTCTTAACAGCATTTTCTCCTTTCTGCAGGAATTCACCTGCCGGTATCAATCCTTCGTGCAGCAGCGGATTATCGGTATGTACCAGCGGCACTCCTTTTTGCCACAGCATATGACCAAAAAGGGTATCCTCATGTCCATATCCGGAAATGGATTCATCAAAGGTTACAGAAGAGAAAATACCCGCAGGACACAGAAAATTGCTGGTCATAAAGGAACGGTAGGGAAATCTGTTTCGCAGGGTTGCCGGTTTTTGTTCCCGGGCAATTCCATATTTCCAGTGCAAAAGGAATTCCCTTTTTTGCGGCCTTTGCGGATCATATACCCTCCCGCCGCATAGTACGGTTCCAGCTTGCTGTGCATCAAGGTATTTTTTTATGTAAAAAGATGAAACTACCCGCGAGTCTCCGTCAGCAAAAAGCAGCCACTGGTGCCTTGCCATGGAAGCCATCAGGTTGCGTATCCTGGCCCTTCCTATATTGTTTTCCAGATAGCGGTAGGTGACATCAGGGTAGTTGGCTAATCTTTCATTTTTCTTCCGGAAGAATTCAGAAGAATGATCGTCACATACAATAATTTCAAACGGAACAGCAGTTTCAATACACTGCGTCCTTATAGATTCGACCAGGGAAACTACGTCTTCGTTAAAGGCTGTAATCAGAACGGAAAGCACTCAGGAATTCTGCTGGTGATCGGAGTCTTTAATCAGGACAGAAAAAATAAAAAGGACAACGGCAGCAGAGGCAAAAACCACTACCAGGGAGGAGATCATCTTAATCATTATCTTTTCCAGGGGGATAATCTCCCAGATACCAAGAAGGGCCACGGTAGTAAACAATACTACCAGAAAAATCAGAAGATAGGAAGTAATTTTCTTCACAAGATTCATGGTATAAAGTTTAATGTTCAGATTGACCACACCAAGGTACAAATTATTTCCCAAACCGTGAACTGTTTTTGGGTTAACCGGTAACAGCTGCTGGTTCTCTCAGGCGAACAGCCGGTAAATGCACTACTTCTTCCTATGTGTTCACTGAAGGTGAAGCTATTAGGGAAGTTTTGCGCACTGCGTTGATCAGGTCAAGTATTGATTGATGCCTGCTGCAGTTACTGCCGTATGTTAATTCCCATTGATTTCCATGGAAAGCCACTGAAAGTTCCGCCCCCGGATTATGGACAATCCCGGCCCTCTTCATAGCTTTCATTAACCAGGCGTTGGAAGCTGCTTCCGGGTCCAATGCCACCTGATACATAGGGTGTTCCGTAAAACGGATCTGACCTGTTTCGGGATTGACATAGAAATCTTTCCCGTCAAAGTGTGCATCCAGCTGTCCTGTCATAAGAATATCTTCCGGTGCTCCTTCCGTCAGGGTACCTTCATGGAGATACCAGATTCTGTCGGCCAGCTGAAGTGCTGCTGACCAGTCGTGCGTGGAAAACAGAATCGTTTTGTTTTTCAGCCGGCATAAATCCCTGAGAAGCACGACAATTTCGTACCGGTTGATTACATCCAGAAATGCCGTCGGTTCATCGAGCAGAATAACAGGTGTATCCTGGCAAAGGGCCCTTGCAATATGCACCCTTTGAAATTCCCCGTCGCTGATCTGATCCAATGGCTGACCGGCCAGATGAAGGGTATTCACACTGGTAAGTGCTTCCAGAACCTTGCTTTTATCGTCAGATGTCAGACTACCCACCCAGTTTGTATAAGGGTATCTGCCAAGTTCCACCATTTCCCTGACTTTTACGGCAGGACTCCGTGCGCGGGAGGAAGAAACAAAGGCAATGGTACGGGAAAGGCTTTCAGAGGTAAAATACCGCAATTTCTTGTTTTCCAGGAGAATTTCGCCAACAAGGGGAGTCTGAAGAGCGGCCAGGGTTCGCAAAAGCGTACTTTTTCCGGTTCCGTTCAATCCGATCAGGGCAATCAATTCCCCTTTTTCTGCCGAAGCAGATATTCCGCAGCTTACAGCAACCGGCTGGCTTCTTTTGAAATACCCTGTCGTTAACGTCTGAAAGGAAATCATACAATGCCTTCCTGTAAAAATACTCTTTTAATCACCCGAATAAATTTCCGGAAATTTCCAATTTCTCGCATTGGATCATACTTTGAAACCCAAATCCCCATGAATTGGAAATGGAAAATCGGAAATAAATAATCAAATCGATTCTTCTTGTCCTATTGGATTCTTGCATCATATTCCCTGGAATTAGCTGTCGATGCCTGCAGAGAGGGGTCGCCTTACGATTACCCAAACAATAACAGGAATACCAATAAGTGCCGTAACAGCATTTACCGGAAGAATGATACCCCTGCCGGGGAGCTGGGAAATTATGTCACTGCTGACGAGAACTGCAGCCCCTGTGAGCATGGCGGCAGGCACCAGCACACGATGATTACCCGTACGAAATAACCATCGGGCAATATGGGGAACAGCCACTCCCACAAAACCAATCGGGCCGCAATATCCGGTAATAAGGCCGGTAAGAATGCTGGTAGCAACAAGCAGCAAGATCCGCGTTCTGATAATATTGATGCCCAGGGTTTTGGCTTCCTGTTCTCCCAGCAAAAGAGCATTTAATGGTTTGATCCCCGCGATTGTTAATATAACCCCGAAGAGAAACACCGGAACGAGAATTTTGATTTGATCTGAAGTAACTCCGCCCAAACTGCCCATTGTCCAGATGACAAAAACTTTCAAAGCCGATTCATTGCTAAGGTATTGCATAATGCCTATAATGGCCGAGAGGGCGCTACCCAACAGCATTCCGATAATCAGCATGGTGAAAACATCTCGCAGGCGCAGGGAGAGCAGAAGCATAATACCCATCACTGCAGCTGCACCGAAAAAAGCTGCCAGGAAAAGGTTCAACTGCCCGGGTATGGAACCGGAAAGCACATAACCCGGAAACCCCATTGTAAGCAATGCCACACCCAGTGCCGATCCGCTGCTTATTCCCAGCACATATGGACCGGCCAGCGGATTACGGAACAAAGTTTGCATCATAAGTCCGCTCGCCGAGAGCGAAGCACCGGCAACCAGTGCAGTGACTACCCGCGGAATCCGGAATTCCACGAGTATGTTCAGCACCATGGGATCCCGGTTGTTTCCCGTAAAAGTGCGCAAGACATCCAACAGGGAAATCTGAGTTGTGCCTGTCAGTATATCAGCACAAACCAGTATAACCAGAACAATCGCCAGAGAAATATATAAAAGGCTGTTATGCCGGATCATTTCTGCATTTTGAACACGGTTTTCAGGAAGCCGAAAGAGCATTGATGATCTGCACCATGTCAAGAAAACCTTTTCTCACAGCGAGATAGTTTTTCTTTGCCAGTGCACGATCATGGCGATTTTCCGGTGCATTGACAAGCGCCAGAAGTTCATTGTGTTTTTCTGCAATCTCTTCAATCGCCTGCATAATTTTCTCATCAGGAACTTCAGGATGCAGAATCTGGTACACCAGGCATTCTGATATCAGTTCCCAGGTAATGAAGTTCAGGTCTTTTTTAAGGTTACGTCGTGATGCCATAATAGTGTTATTTTAAATGAATAAAGTAAAACAATCCGTTTTCCTGTTTGGCCAGCCCATGCAGAATTCTGTACAGGTCATTCAGAATAATATCGGGATGAACGGTACCTGATTCCCAGTAATCATTTCCCCCGCCGGGCCCAATACGGGCAGTGTTGCTGAACACATTCCCGTTGCGGTAAGCGGGAATAGCAGCAAGGCGCAAGTCGGTGTTCTTAATGTCAGCCAGTGAACGCGCGGTACCTGCATTAATCCATATCTGTGCGTTAAAAGCCTTTCCAACTGCTTCTTCTATTGAGAGTTCATAGTTTTCTCTGGCGGTAAGATCGCTGCGCCAGTAAATTCCGCCTGCATCAGATATAAGCCGGGCCGTATAGGAATTGCCGGAGGGCACATTCCATGCATCCTTCCATGGAAGACCAGTCATGACAACGGGTTGCGGGGTATTATTTTCTGCCAGCTTTCTGAGGGAAAGGTACGAAGCCCGGACCGAAAAGAAAAAAGAATCGGCTTTCTGAGGAACTCCCATCATTCTCCCGATAAACCGGATCCATTCAGCCCGGCCTAAAGGTTCTTCCTCAAGGTACTCGGCTAAATAAACCACAGGAATATGCAGACTCTCCATCCGTGCATACCAGGAAGTTACTTCCGGTCCGATTCCATAGGCAAAAATCAGATCCGGCTTTAACCTTGCAATACCTTCAAAGTCGAAAGATCCTTCATAGCCTGCCTCGGAAATGTGCCCGTCCTGAATCAATTTTTGAATAGCTGCGCTGTATACGAATCGTGTTCCCGAAACCGAAACAATGGATGAATCAAGCTGAAGGGCGGAAAGCATTCCTACATGGGTTGTGGACATACATACCACACGTTTTACAGGGGTACCAATAACAATCCTGCCCCTGACCGCATCCAAGGGAAGAGAAGCTGTGTTATTAGCAAGCAAGTACTCAACCGTCGTACCCTTCCCACCCTGCCAGGGAGAAAAAACCCTGAAAACGGTATATTCCGGAGTGAAATAAATGCGGAATTTCCCGGCATACTGAGGAACCAGACTGTCTGAGAACGCCTCGCGTACTGTTTTCCTTGCCGGTTGCCCCATACAGGAGTATAAACCCAGAGCCAGGGCCAGAAATAATATTATGTGCCAACCGGTATGTTTCATTTTTGAATGACAAAACGGAAAGAATATACTGAATTGTTCCGGGTGGTAATTTTCAGAACATAAATCCCATTGTTCAGGAATCCAAAGGAAAAACGGGCCATGTTTTCATCTGCGTTCAATGAAGAAGTCCAGACGAGACGCCCGGACAGATCAAACACACGGGCCACTATATCCCCTGAAAATAATCCGTTATGAACAAGATTCAGTTCCCCTGTGGCAGGAACCGGAAAAACTTTTGTATACGGCCTGGTACTTTCTTCACTGGTTGTCTTCAGCCAGGTGAGATTGCAAACCTGCAGGCCCATATAGAAGGAAGCAGGAACAGAAAAAACCGTGTCGTAAGGAGTCCATATGTCCCGGTAACGAACATACGCAGAATTGGCGCTTCCCGGAGCACGTTCAAGCGTCTGGGCCACTGCAAAAGTATCCTTACTCCCGTAATAGATTTCATACCCAGCATAGATAGTATCCTTTGCCGGAAGATAATGCCATAAAGGAATGAAATTCAGCTGATTCACCTTAAGTGCCGTAAACAGAATCTTTTCGGAATAAATCCGGTTTTCCTGAGAAAGATTTCCAGACGAAACAAACAGAGTTATATATGAACCGTCAGCAGAGCTAAAGTCATAGAGTTTAAGTGGAAAAAGGAACACCCCGCTCAGGGTAGCCGAATCGGGCAGAATAAACTTTTCAGCAAAGCCATTTATTCCCAGCCAGTTATGTCCTGATGCGTATCCTCCGAAGTCAAGGTTCTTCAAACCGGTTTTTTCACCGGGGGCAATGTTTTTTAATGTATCACAACTAAGAATGGTATAATTATACGGATCAAAATGATCAATATGCGTAATTCCGGTATGGCCCGGATCGAGCCATGCCCGAAGCTGGTTGGCCGGAGGATAATAATCATCCCAGCACCGGTCGAAACGCTGAAAATAATCATTAACGGGGTTGGAACAGCTGGCATCCCCACCGGTAAGGGTACCGATGATTCTGTGATTCTGGTTGAACAAAGGGGCTCCTGACGAACCTCCTTCGGTGGCTCCTTTGTCCCACCGGATAATTTGCCAATGCGACATATAGTCATATCCTCCGCCGAAATTGCCGTAAACCGGAGCATCATTATCGACTGAGATTTTCTTTACATCTCCGGCAGGATGGTGAATGGCAACTGTTGAAGTCACACCCGTGGTATCCAGATCCCACCCAAGGTAAATGGGTTTGTAAGAAGGCGGCGGTGGTACGGTAAGCTGAACCAGGCTGAAATCAAGGCCGGAGACCGTGCTGATCAGTTCCGAACCGCTGATTGTTTGTGAAGAGCTTGCAGTACCGCTTCCGCAGCCTGAACGTTCATAATTGAATGTAAAAACTGTCCGCCAGGCATCATCCTGATCGGCAATACAATGCCCTGCCGTAAGCAGATAAGGCTTGCCGTTTTGTTCGGTGTTGTTGACAAGGCTCCCGGTACATAACGTGGTACCATTCACCAGCAGTTTTGCAACCCCACGCTTTTCCTTCTGCCATAAGGTACCTTCCGGACAATTGATATCCACCTCACACGCTCCGGAAACAGCAATCTGTTCATTGTTTTTTTCCTGAAAGCCGAAGACATCTATTACGCCACCGGCAACACGTCCAATGGCCAATTGATTGGGTTTATATTGCACCGGGGGAACATCGTACTCCACATAGCACAGGGAACCGCGGAGATGAGGAAGGGCCAGAAAATGCGAAGGCAGAACATTTTCAGAGGTATAGGCCCCTTTCATATCCTGATAACCGGCAGTATAAACAAAAACAGAAGCCCCTTCAGGAAGCTCAAAATGGCTGAAGATAATTCCAACTGACAGGGCATCGGGAACGTGAAAACCACAACGCCAGATACGGTATTTACCCGATTCGGTCCATATACCAGTGTTTTCCGGGGTCCATCTTCCGTCAAAGGGAACGGCGAACTGCAAAGGCTTGGCAGTGGTGCCATCGTCAGGTGTCAGCATATCGCGGGAAACAGAGGGAAACGTAATAACGGGCACATTCCCTTTTGATGACAGACTTGCCGAGAGAGGCCACCCTCCGTGCTCCATCTGGGCATTTACCGATTGCAGAAAAAGACCGGCCGGAAGAAAAAGGAAAAATAACACCATAACCATAATCCGCGATGGTATTGCCCTGCCGGAAAAATTTTCCTCCGGCAGGGAACCACCTGGTTTAAGAACAATGTGAAACGTATCTGACAACACGAAAGGCGGGTATTATTGCGGCTAATTAATAAAAATATATTCCGTTGGGTGCTATTCCTGCTAAAAAGGTATTAACAGCCTGTCCGGCCGGGGTAAAGATATGAACTTTTCCCGAGGCCGTATAACCCTGGATCTCGGTCACATACAACCGCCCGTTCAGTGGGTTGGCATTTACTGCATTGAACGATCCGGCTATCAAAGGAGTTGCAGGAATCTGCGAATCGGAAATCCGGAAGGCAAATACTCCTTCATTTTCAACAAAATAGACATACTGGCCACCAGGATCGGATGCTACCGAAGAAGGATTGAAGTAATCACCTGTACGGCCAATTACATAACTTTTTGAAGGTTCGTAGGTTCCCGGCTTCAGGGATACCAGTTTTGAATCCGTTTCGTATTCAATATATGACCAATCGGGACTGTAAACAACCTTTCCCTGGCACAATACCCAGACCGAGCCACTGCCATCGCGGGTAAAAGCAACAGGGCCATCTCCGGCGACAATGGTTGATACAACCTCATTGGCGGTTCGGTCAATAATGCTCACCGTACTGTCATTTCCCCATTGCCCGTTGGCCACGAGAAGCTTGTCACCATCAACAATCATTTTTTCCGGCTGATTGCCAACAGTGATGTCGGTTATCGCTTCGAGGGTTTCCGGGTTAAAAACCTTTACCTTCCCGGGAAAGGCACCATAGGTAATGTATCCTTTCCCGTCATTGGAAACAACAATATGGCGGGGATAAGATACTTCAATTATTCCAACCGACTGAAAGGTTTTCAGATCAACCACCTCAACTTTCCCTGAATTATTGGCTACAATGAAACCTTTATTCTTCCATGAAGCAAATGACATAACCACATCTCCCAGAGGCCGGTTATTGACCGCTTCAAAAATATTATTGATAACGGTATCTTCCGTAAGAGGAATATAACTGACTGAACCGTTGTTATCTCTGAAATTTCCCTCATTGGTAATCATAATGCCGTGAAGGAATGAATTGTTACTACTGGTATCGTCCGGCTTCTCACATGATAACACGAAAATGCTGATTAGTAACACGACAAGCAAAGTTCCAGTATTTTTCATAGAATAAATGATTTAAGGGTTTAAACTATGATTGATTGTCAGCGCTGAAATCCAAGTTGAAGACCAAAGGCAAGGAAGCGGCCCGGCATGGGATAGCCTTTGATAATCTGGTAGGAAGTATTGAAAAGATTATCGGCTCTGGCATAAAGATGCCCGTTCAGGGTATGCGCCCTGAACTGAAAGGCTGCCGAAAGGCCTGCCAGGATAAAGGAAGGCAAAGGCCTGCCGGAATGATCGTCAGTAATGTATCTTTTGCCTGTATAATTCACAGAAGTTGTAAGCGACAAACGACGCAACTGCACTGTACCTGAATAGAAAGCGTTCAGCAGAGGAACATAACGAAGTTGCTTACCCAAAATTCCTGAAGTATTGTCGTAGATTGCGGTGCTGGTTGACCGGACAGCAGTAATTTCTCCCTGCTGGCGGATTTTTATACTGCCAAGTACCAGGGAATGAGCAAAGGAGAATTCGGCTCCCCGTGCCCATACTTTCTTATAATTAACGGGGTTAAAAAAGTTCCCTTCTCCCGTCCACACTATCAGGTCATTAATATGCGTTGAAAAAGCCGTCAGATCAAAGGTCAGGTTGTACCGATCCTGTTCCGTAAATGAAAGTCCTGTTCCGATTTCCGAGGTATACCCTTTTTCAGGAAGCAAATGGGGATTTCCTCCGGGTTGCCAGTATTTTTCGTTAAGTGTCGGTGGCCGATATTTGGCGGCTACCGAAGCACGAACATACGAATGGTTGTTCAGGAAGTTCTTTCTGATTCCGGCTGAGGGCAATGGAACCGGCGCAATACTGGGTATAACTTCCAGGCGGAAAGCAGTATTAATAATGAAAGCCTTCAGGTCAATGCGCGCGGCGGTAAAAACAGCAAACCGTTCCTCTGCAATGCGCCGGCCGTAACTGTCTACCTGAGCCTGAACATGTTGGAATGTTCCCCCTGCATCCCATGTGAGTCTTTTGCCGGCAATGTTCCGGAAATTGATATCGGCAAGGTATTGCTGTGCAGAAATATCGGAATGCACCCTGCTGACAGAGTCGTTATAGAAAAGGTTATCATTGAAAAAGGCATTCCTGAAAACCAGGGAAGAACGCCGCATGGTGCGCACATACCGGAGGAAAATTTTCAGGGTAGAATCTTTCTGGGTTGCCACAGAGGGTACATACGAGCCCATGACGGCAGGAAGGTTTTTGAATCTGTCCTGATACCAGATACCTGCCTGAATCTGCCGGGAAGGATTTATATTAAAGGAAACCGTGTGGAACATTCCGTACGAGCGAAGCTGGTTATGATGCAACGTCAGCACAGGAGAACCATACTTGTAAATGTCTTTGTAGGGATACCGGTTTTCTGCGTTGCGTGTAAAAAAGATGCTTTTAACCAATACTTTTTTTCCGGAATATCCTATGTTTCCTGCCGTAAACCATGAACCATACGATCCGGCTTCGGTAGATAGTCCGGATGAGAAACCCTGTTCGGAGGAAGGTGAAGATGTTAGGTCAACCGATCCGCCGAACGTTCCGCCACCATATAAGGATCCTGATGCACCGTAAACAAGGGAGACTTTGTCTGCAATAGTAAGAGGTATCAGGGAGAGATCAGCATCTCCTGTTGTAGGGCTGTTGAGAGGGAATCCGTTCCAGGTGACCTGGGTATGGTTGGAGAAAGTTCCCCGGAAGGACAGGGAGGTCAGATTGCCGGGTGCACCATATGATTTGACAAATACCGAAGAAACCGATGACAAAAGCTGGCCGGCATCCCTGGCGGTAACGGAAGCGAGATCTTCGCGGCCGAATGTTCTAATCTTGAATGCATCGGAATAATAAACCGCCCTGGGTTGAACGATGCACACCTCATTAAGAGAGTAATTGAGAAGGGTATCCGGTGTTTCCGCCACGGCGGAAAGGCATAACATGCCCGGAAAAAGCAATACAACAGAAAAAGGTAAGGAATGTTTCATAGTTCCTAATGTTTAACCCGAACATCTATCCGCAGTCCGGCGGATAAATCCGAATGGCAGGTCTTCTGACTCACCCCTTTGCAGCGCCTTCCCGCCCGGGTTCAACGGACAGTGGCCAGGTTGCTGCAAAACATAAACAAGGGCTCACAGCAGCGGGTACTGTTGCCGATTTGCACGGCATTCCCTTTTCATCACCATCGTTTGCTATACGACAGTGAAACCATTCTGAGGACAAAAGTAGCAATAAATTCATCCGGTAGTTATCAGGAGAACAAAAATGTTTAAACAATTTTTTCACATCAAACAAGCGTGCTTGTTTATTATCTTTAGCACAAATTTCTCATTCCTATGGAAAAAGAAAAGGAACAGCAAAGGATACTGGAACTCAGAAAGGTATTGCACGAGCACAATTACCGCTATTATGTTCTATCGCAGCCGGTGATATCGGATCAGGAGTATGACCGCCTGATGCAGGAATTAATTGAACTCGAGCAGAAGCATCCTGAAATGGTTGATGAAAATTCGCCCAGCATGCGGGTTGGCGACGACAGAAACCTTGAATTTGAGCAGGGTGAGCACAAATATCCGATGTTGTCGCTGAGCAATACTTATAGTGAAGAAGAACTGCTGGATTTTATAAGGAGGGTTGATGAAACCATACAGGACAAAGTTGCATACAGTTGTGAGCTTAAATACGATGGCGTTTCCATCAGCCTGACATACCGGAACGGGAAGCTAATGCGGGCCCTGACCCGGGGGGATGGAACCCGGGGGGATGTTGTTACACGCAACATCCGCACTATTAAGAGCATTCCCATGGTCCTGTCGCAGGGTGATTATCCGGCGGAATTTGAAATCAGAGGAGAAATCATCCTCACCCATGATGCATTCCGCAAAATCAACGAAGAGAGAGAGGAAAACGGGGAACCGCCTTTTGCCAATCCGCGCAATGCAGCGGCAGGAACCATCAAACTCCAGCAATCTTCTGAAGTTGCCCGGCGTCCGCTTGATTGTATGTTTTACGCTCTTTTCGGAGACGATCTGCCTTCGGATTCCCATTTTGAGAACCTGAAAAAGGCACGTTCCTGGGGATTCAAGGTACCGGAATGGATCAGGCTTTGCCATAGCATTGACGAAATAAAAAACTTTATAAAATACTGGGAAACGGAACGAAATAATCTTCCCTTTGACATCGACGGGGTTGTGATAAAGGTGGACTCCCTCGCGCAACAAAGAATACTGGGAAACACTGCCAAATCACCTCGCTGGGCAGTGGCTTACAAGTACAAAGCGGAACAGGCTGTAACGGTGCTTGAATCCGTTAGTTATCAGGTTGGCCGCACGGGGGCCATAACGCCCGTTGCAAACCTCCGGCCTGTATTTCTGGCAGGGACGACCGTCAAAAGAGCATCCCTGCACAATGCAGATCAAATGGCTCTGCTGGATATCCGTATCGGGGATTATGTGATTGTTGAGAAAGGCGGTGAAATCATTCCCAAGGTTGTGGGCGTGGACGTGTCGAAACGCTCGGCTCAGAGCAAACCCCTTGAATTCATCACCCAATGTCCGGAATGCGGCACACCCCTTGTGCGGAATGAAGGGGAAGCACGCCATTACTGTCCGAACGAAGACGGATGCCCGCCACAGATCAAGGGCAAGCTGGAGCATTTCATCAGCCGCAAAGCGATGGACATTAATGCTGCTGAAGCAACCATAGACCTTCTGTACCGCAACGGGCTGGTGCGCACTCCTGCCGACTTCTACCAACTTACATTTGAACAAATCGTCAAGCTGGAACGGTTCGGGGAAAAATCAGCGAAAAATCTTCTGAAAAGCATTGAAGAATCAAAAAAGGTTCCTTTTCACAGGGTATTGTATGCCCTCGGTATCCGATATGTGGGTGAAACCGTTTCAAAGAAACTGGCCCGGCATTTTGGAAGTATCGATAATCTGATGAAGGCAGATCTGGCGGAACTTACCGAAGCCGAAGAAATCGGAGAGACCATTGCACAAAGCATCCGCCAGTACTTTAGTAAACCTTCCAACCAGAAACTGATTGAGGATTTAAAACATGCAGGATTGCAATTTGCCGAAAAGGCACCAGTTCAGCCTGCAAGTAATAAACTGGCAGGAAAAAGCTTTGTCATTTCCGGAGTCTTCCGTCTGCATTCGCGGGATGAACTCAAAAGACTCATCGAAGAAAACGGAGGAAAAAACCTGAGTTCTGTAACCTCAAAAACCGACTATCTGCTGGCAGGAGAAAACATGGGTCCAGCCAAAATGGAACAGGCTAAAAAACTCAATATTAAAATAATAACCGAGGAGGAGTTTCTGAAAATGCTGGAGTAGGTTTGGAAAATAAAGCGGGAACATGTAACTTGGCTGGCAAATTTCGGACCGTGGCATTTCTTGAAAAATGGCGCTATAAGCTGGGAGAAGCATCTCTCAGAAGGCAGATGAAAAAAACACATCGCCAGGTAAAGGCTTTCAATCTCCGGCAGGCAAAAGAAGTAGGAATTCTTTTTGATGCAACCACTCTGGAAAAATATGAACCGGTGCGATCGTTCATCGCTTTTTTACAGGATCAAGGCATTCATACCCATGTTCTTGGATACATAAACGATAAGAAAATCCCTGATTCCTACCTTCTCCGGCGCAGTTTTCACTTTTTTTCCAAAAACGAACTTAGCTGGACATTCAGGCCGGTAAGCCAGCATGCTGTCAATTTCTGCGAAAAGAATTTTGATATCCTGTTTTCTCTTGATACAGCAGATTTATTTCCCCTGCGTTATCTTGCAAGCCTTTCGAAAGCATATTTTAAGGTTGGCAGGTTTTTCCCCTATCATCAGCATCTTGACTTTATGATCAATCTGAAGGACGACACATCAGTTGGTTATCTGATCGAACAGATAAAAACCTATCTGATGGATTTACGAACCGGCAATGAAACAGACATTAACCAACATATACCTGCAGAAAAATGAACAGAAAATTTTTGACCGGCACAGGGGTTGCCATTGTTACACCGTTTCATGAGGACAAGACGGTGGATTTTGAATCATTGAGTAAGCTCACACGGTATCTGGTTGACAACAAGGTAGAGTATATAGTTGTACTGGGTACCACAGGCGAATCAGTTGTTTTATCGAAAGAAGAGAAAAAGCAGGTTGTACACAAAGTTATTCATACCGCAGAAGGGAAAGCCGGTATTGTAGTAGGAATCGGCGGTAACAATACGCAGGAAGTTCTCAGAAACATCCGGGAATTTGATTATGAAGGAGTTGATGCAGTTTTGTCGGTGTGTCCTTATTACAACAAGCCCAACCAGAGAGGGTTATATGAACATTTCAAGGCAGTGGCCGGAGAATGCAAAGTACCGGTAATCGTTTACAATGTTCCGGGAAGAACGGGGACTAATCTTGCTGCTGACACCACGGTGCGCCTGGCCCATGATATCAAAAACATTGTGGCCGTAAAGGAAGCATCAGGAAATCTGGAACAAATCATGCAGATCATACGGGATAAACCGTCTGATTTTCTGGTCATTTCAGGAGATGATCTGCTCACTCTGCCCATTATTGCCTGCGGAGGGGCTGGGGTTATTTCCGTTTCGGCAAATGCTTTTCCCAGGCAGGTTGGTACCATGGTGCGCCATGCCCTGGAAGGAAATTTCAGGGGAGCTCTGCCCTATCATTACCAATTGATGGAAGTAACAAGGCTTTTGTTTTCTGAAGGAAGTCCGGCCGGTATAAAGGCCGTGCTCCATCATCTGGGCCTGGCTAAAAACGAACTCCGGTTGCCCCTTGTTCCGGTAACCGAAGCCACTTATCAGAAACTGGCATCGGCCGCCGATGCAATATTGAAATAGTATTCTCCGCTTTCCTTTTCTGGGGTTAATTCACGGGGACAGTTTTACCGTGGCAATTTTTGTATTTCTTTCCACTTCCGCAGGGGCAAGGATCATTTCGTCCCACCTTCTTTTCCACCTTAACCGGCTGGCTCCGCTGAGGCTGCTGCTGCTGCTGTGCACCTGCCTGGGAAAGGGATGAGCCGAATTCCGACTTGCTCTCCTTAAGGTTGCTGAGATCAAGACGCCTGGGAGCCTGAGCCCTCTGAATCTGGCTGCTGTCGCGGATCGGAATATGCCCTTTGACCAGGATACTGACCACTTCGCGGTTCACTTTATCAAGCATATTTTTAAACAATTCATATGCCTCAAATTTGTAAATCAGCAAAGGATCCTTCTGTTCATAGGCTGCATTCTGCACCGACGTTTTGAGATCATCCATTTCGCGCAGATGCTCCTTCCATGCCTCATCAATGGTGTACAGTATAATGGTTTTCTCATAGGAACGGACCAGCTCCATTCCTTTTGTTTCATAAGCTTTCTTGAGGTTGGTTATGATCTGATATACCCGCTGTCCGTCGGTTATAGGAACAACAATATTTTCGTATATATGGGACTGCTTTTCGTAGACGTCCTTAATGACAGGATATGCCTGTGAAGCAATAAATTCAGATTTCCTTTTGTACTGGGCCACCAGGGCTCTGTAAATTTTGTCGGTAAGTTCTTCAATGGTTTTCTGCCTGAATTCTTCCTCAGTAACAGGAGCATCCATGGAGAGTGTCCGGATGAGATCCATGGTAAAGTCAGAGAATTCAGAAACACCATAGTGGGTTTCAACAACTGACTGCACGGCATCATACATCATGTTGGCGATATCGACTTCCAGCCGTTCGCCGAAGAGGGCATGACGGCGGCGGCGGTAAACCACTTCGCGCTGGGAATTCATCACATCGTCGTATTCCAACAGTCGTTTACGGATGCCGAAGTTGTTTTCCTCCACCTTGCGCTGGGCCCGTTCGATTGATTTGGTGATCATGGGATGCTGGATCACTTCACCTTCTTTAAGGCCCAGTTTATCCATCAGGTTGGCAATTCGATCCGATCCAAAGAGCCGCATCAGGTCATCTTCAAGGGAAACAAAGAACTGGGAAGTTCCGGGGTCTCCCTGGCGACCTGAACGACCTCGAAGCTGGCGGTCAACCCGGCGGGATTCATGCCGCTCTGTGCCGATGATGGCCAGCCCGCCTGCCTGTCGAACTTCCTCTGTTATTTTGATGTCGGTACCCCGGCCAGCCATATTGGTAGCAATGGTAATGGTGCCTTTTTTACCCGCTTCGGCCACAATTTCAGCTTCCTTGGCGTGTAGCTTGGCATTCAGCACCTGGTGCTTCAGACCTCTGAGCTTCAGCATACGGCTCAGAAGCTCTGATACTTCCACCGACGTTGTTCCGACAAGGACAGGGCGTCCTATCTTGTACAGATGTTCAATTTCGTCAATAACTGCATTGTATTTTTCGCGTTTGGTCTTATAGACCAGATCCTCCATGTCCTTTCTGATAACGGGCTTATTGGTGGGAATTACAACAACATCCAGTTTGTAAATATCCCAGAACTCACCGGCTTCCGTTTCGGCAGTACCGGTCATACCCGCCAGTTTCTTGTACATACGGAAGTAATTCTGGAGGGTAATGGTGGCGAAAGTCTGTGTAGCCGCCTCAACCTTCACCCGCTCCTTCGCTTCAATAGCCTGATGCAGTCCGTCGGAATACCTTCTGCCTTCCAGAATACGACCTGTTTGCTCATCAACAATTTTGACCTTATTGTCAATTACAACATACTCTACATCCTTTTCGAAAAGCGCGTATGCCTTCAGTAACTGGTGAACGGTATGGACACGTTCCGATTTAACTGCGTAATCCTGAAGCAGTTGGTCCTTCTTTGCCAGTTTTTCTGCATTGGAGAGATTGGATCGTTCAATTTCAGCAATTTCAGAACCTATGTCGGGCAGGATAAAAAAATGCGGGTCTTCCGAGGCAGCTGTAATCAGATCAATCCCTTTGTCGGTGAGTTCAACTGAGTTGTTTTTTTCATCGATAATAAAGTAAAGGTCATCTGTAACAAGATGCATGTTTTTGGAGTTCTCCTGCATGTAAAAGTTTTCCGTCTTGAGCAGGAGCGCCTTGTTTCCCTGTTCGCTCAGCAGTTTTATGAGGGCATTATGTTTCGGAAGACCTTTGTATGCCTGCAAAAGGTTGAATCCTGCTTTTTCCAGGTTGCCTTCGGCAAGGTATTTTCGGGCATCAGCCAGTATCTGATTGACCAGTTTGCGCTGGGCATTGACCAGGTTCTCGACACGCGGTTTGAGTTCTTCAAAGAGCTGATCGTCTCCCTTGGGCACCGGCCCTGAAATAATAAGTGGTGTGCGGGCATCGTCAATAAGCACCGAGTCGACTTCGTCCACAATGGCATAAATATGTTCTCTCTGGACCAGGTCTTCAGGACTGAGAGCCATGTTGTCGCGCAGGTAATCAAAACCAAATTCGTTGTTGGTTCCAAAGGTAATATCTGCCTGGTAGGCTTTGCGGCGGGCCTCGCTGTTGGGCTGGTGTTTATCAATACAGTCAACGGAAAGACCATGGAACTGATACAATGGCCCCATCCATTCCGAGTCACGGCGCGAGAGGTAATCATTTACAGTTACGATATGAACACCGCGGCCGGAAAGCGCATTGAGAAAAACGGGAAGGGTGGCAACGAGGGTTTTTCCTTCGCCGGTTGCCATTTCAGCAATTTTCCCCTGATGGAGAACCACACCTCCGATCAGCTGGACATCATAATGAACCATGTCCCAGCGGATGCGGTTTCCTCCGGCCATCCAGCTGCTATGCCACAGTGCTTTGTCACCTTTGATTTCAACATGATCGTATTTGGCGGCCATCTCCCGATCGAAATCATTTGCCGTAACTTCCACCACATCATTCTCCACAAATCTTCTTGCAGTATCTTTCATGATGGCGAAGGCTTCGGGTAAAACTTCATCCATCACTGCCGCAAGCCGCGCATCAATTTCCTTCTCGATCCGGTCAATGCGCTCATAAAGATTTTCCTTCTGGTCAAAATCGTCGGTCCGCTCAACTTCCTCCCTCAGGCGGGCAATTTCAGCTTCCAAATCAGCTACACTGGATTTAACTTTGGTCCGCAATGCTGCCGAACGCGCCCGCAGTTCATCATGCGACAGTTTGGTAATGGAAGGATAAATATCACGAATTTTATCAACTATGGGCATTATCTCCTTGATATCCCTTTCGGACTTATTGCCCAGAAAACCGGAAAGAATTTTATTAATTAGGCTCATCAGTAAAATGATTCAAAAAATACAAAGTACAAAAGTAATGAATATTACAGTAATACTGTTTCCTTAAGAGAAAAACCAAAAACATTGCACTTCCTGTGCAAAAAGCAGACCAGAATGCACAAAACGTCATGGGTTTTTCAGTGCGAAATTACCAGGCGACGGGAAACATTTCCACTGGCTGTATACAATGTGATCAGATACATGCCGTCTTTCCACTGCTGTACAGGAATTTTCAATGCCACATCGTTCTGAGTTCCTGACAAAGTTTCCGACCATTGTACCTGTCCCAGCAGATTGACGATGGTCAATGTAACCTTGTCTCTGACTGGCAATCCTTTAAGCGAAATGTAAAGATACTCTGATGCAGGATTCGGGAAAACCGAAAGATTCTCATGTGTAACTGAAACCGAAGGCACATCCACATAATCCTGAATATGAATATTGTCGATGGCCCATCCCCAGCCATGTGCATAAGGATCGCTGAAAAGGCGGAACCTTATGAGAACCGTATCCTCCGGTTGAAAATAGGGATCGGAAAGCAAATTGATAACCCGCACCTTAAACAGCGACATATCACCAACGGCAAGCGAATTACCACGGATATCTTTTGAACTATTGTACTTTGCAAGCCATTCAGGGTATGCACGGCAATCCCAGCCGGGGACGAATGGTTTCCAGGTACTTCCTCCATCTTTAGAACCTTCCACCACCACATAGTCATAAAAATCAGTACTGCCAAACACACTGTTCTCCTCTCCCGGTTCCACCAGGGCTATCTCCCAGAAGGTCATGTAGGTTGCCGGTCCTGTAAGAATAACCGGAATTCGCAACTGAGCCGTAAAATTCAGCTTCTGATTATCCATATCAGGACTTTTGTAAGGATGTTCACTGTGCAATCCCAGGGTATAGAAGCCTGACGGCTGGTCAATGGAAAAGCCATTCATCAGAAAATCAAATGTTCCGGAATTAAAATCATTGTGATAACTGCGGACAGGTTCCGGGACCGGCTCGACCTGAAGAGTAAAGTATCCTGATTCGGGAAGACGGGTTTCGTTATGCGCCTTTGACTTGTCTCTTGCCACAATGCGATAGAAAATCGTATCGTCGGCTGTAATACCTGCCAATCTGACAGGAATGGAGGCTGAATAATAAACCAGCGAATCATGCCGGAGACCTATGGCAGGTTGAGGGGTCTTGTTCACCAGATATTCTATAAAAGCTGTATCCACTCCCAGGTTATCCCGCACCACTGCTTCCAGAATAACAGAATCGGCTACATCAAGAACATACGGAACAGGTTGATGCTGAATATAGGGTTTGATGGTATCTTCACCTATATAGAAGGAGTAAACAAAATCAGGAGCCCCTGAAGGAGCAGTAAACAAACGCTGGAAGGTATCTTTTACGGAAATATAATAGAAAATTCGTTGTCCCAGTTTTGTCAAAGGAATATCAGCAGAGAATTCATTGGGATTTCCGGTTGGCAGCAATGGCTTTACGGTTGAGGTTCTGAAAGTATCAGAAGAAAAATACAATTTCACGGAATTACGTGAAAGAGCGGTATCACTGGTAACAACAGCCCTAACAGTGACCCGTGAGGTAAGATCTTCAATGTCGGGCAGTGTATCGTGTTTGATCCAGGTATGAATCCATCCCAGATCTCCGAGGATTCCGAGGGCAATCGGGCCCGGGTCATGAATAACTTCCATCGTCTGGGTGGCATGTGTCATAAGGCCGTTTATAGTCCCATCGTATTTGCTGTCGTCAAGATGAGCAATACTGGATCCCTGATCCCACTTGGAAGGAGCATAAAGTTTTGCATTAAACCCTGAATTGGCGCTTCGGGCAACGATTCCGTCAAAATATACCTTATTGCTTCTCAGCGCTGATCCGAGCAATGTTGATGGACGGGGATAGTAATTCGTGTCGACAAGATAAAGACCATAGATATTTGTTACGTACTTATCGAAAATAACCGGAATCCCGGTAGAACCAAGTCCATAATCACCTTCGCGCGTGGCAGAATAATACGTAAAGCTTCTGACAAAACCCAGACCATGGCAGAGTTCATGCAGAACAGTTGTTACAAAGTCATACTTACCGGAAGGGCAATTGCCATCGGTTCCAAAATACCAGAGGGACAGATCATTAGAAAAAGAACCGTAAATATCAGGCTGGTCTTCGCCATTAATATCGCGGCCAAGCATCCGTTCTGCCAGCACCACGGGAAAAAACTTAAATACATCGGAAGACCCGTCAAAGCCTCTGTAATATACTGATGGACCGGTACTTCCAAGAACACCGGAGGGCAGTTTTTCCCAGGTGGCATCAATTCTTATTGGCACCGGAGAAGTTATCATGGAAGCCCAGAGGCTCACTGCATAATCAAAAGCGGTTTTCGCCGCCGAAGGGAAGTCATGATACGTTACCCTGATATCCGCCTTTTTGACAGAAGCAGACTTGAGGCGGGATAGTAATTCAGGGCGTGGTAATATTCTGGTATTGGCATCAACCGGCAAACCATAACATACCGGAGGAGGAAACGTTACCGGTTCTCCGAAAAAAGTTACCTGGGCCGTACCCTTCCCTATAAAAATAAGCAGTAAAATAGAAAACAAAACACTTGTCTTTCTCATAAAACGTTATCATTAGCAAGACATAACAAAACCGTATCTTTACAATCGAATATTTACCGCCAAACCATGAAACAAATTTGCCGATTTATTTTATTCCTGCCAACAATTTTTTTCCTTTCCTGCAGTTTTCATCCATTTAGTAAGGATGAGACACCCTGGCTTGAGATGGAAAAAACTTCGTGCAGGGGACAATGTCCGGAATACAAGGTTAGTTTTTATTCAAATGCAAGGGCCATATACGAAGGATATTCCTTTGCTCCCCGCACCGGCAGGTATTATGCCAGACTCCCGGAAGAAAAAATGAAAAAACTGAATGATATGGTCAGGGAGGCTCAGCTTGATTCCTTCAGGGATTCCTATCTTTCGCTCCGGCCGGATCTTCCAACAACTTACATCCGATATATTTCCGGTGGCAACATCCGGATCATAACTGATTATGACAACGCCCCGGCGGGTCTCAAAAAATTCGAAGAAGAACTGGAAAAACTGACTGAAAGCCTTATCTGGAAAAAAGCCAGGTAAACATTATTCAGCAGCAGTACCGGCATCTTTTTCTTTCTGACGGATTGACATTATATCGCGGTCAAAAAGGTACAAATGCTGGTCTCCGGCGAGGCGCAGACTATCCAGCAGGGAACGCACAGAGGCTTCTTCTTCAAGTTGTTCGTTGACAAACCACTGTACCCACTGATAAGTATTAAAGTCTTTTTCCTCCAGACAGGTTTGAACAATTTCGTTGATGGATGCCGTGATAAATTGTTCATGCTTAAGTACTTCCTCAAACATTTTCAGCACTCCGGCATACCGTACGGGCGGTTTTTCAATTTCGGGAATAATGGCTTTACCGCCGCGTTCGTTGATATACTTGATCACCTTCAGCATATGAAGACGTTCTTCTTCTGCCTGGGCATAGAGCCATCCGGCAATCCCTTTATAGCCTTCTGTTTCGGCCCAGGATGCCATGGCCAGGTAAAGATGGGAGGAGTAGCCTTCGCGCACAACCTGGCGGTTGAGAATGGATTCAATTTTCTTGTTCATATTTCATTGATTTTTAAGGATTTACGACAAATTATGAATGATTTCTGCTGCAAATTCTGAACATTTCAATAAAGTTGCCCCTTCCATGAGGCGTTCAAAGTCGTAGGTTACTCTTTTGGATAAAATGGTTTTTTCCAGTCCGTTCACAATCAACCGGGCGGCCTCATTCCAGCCCATATACTCAAACATCATGACGCCCGAAAGAATAACCGATCCGGGATTTACCTTATCCTGGCCTGCATATTTGGGTGCGGTGCCATGTGTTGCTTCGAAAACAGCATGTCCGGTCTGATAGTTGATATTGGCGCCGGGAGCTATTCCGATTCCGCCGACCATGGCGGCAAGAGCGTCGGAAATGTAATCACCGTTGAGATTCAGTGTAGCAATTACAGAATATTCTGAGGGCCGCAGAAGAATCTGCTGGAGGAAAGCATCGGCAATAACATCTTTAAGGATCAGTTTGCCTTTCCTTGATGCATCGTTCATTGCCTCTTCAGCGGCAGACTGTCCTTGTGATGCAGCAATTCTGTCATACATAGCCCAGGTAAAGACTCTGTCTCCGAACTCCCTTTCAGCCAGTTCATAACCCCATACCTTGAACATTCCTTCCGTGAACTTCATTATGTTACCTTTATGCACCAGGGTAACCGAAGGACGTTTATGTGCAAGGGCATACAGAATAGCGTCGCGCACCAGGCGCTCGGTTCCTTCTTTTGAAACCGGTTTGATTCCGACCGAACTTGTTTCGGGAAACCGGATTTTGGAAACCTTCATTTCTTCCTGGAGAAACCGGATAACTTTTTTTGCCTCATCGGTTCCTGCCAGCCACTCAATTCCTGCATAAATATCTTCAGAATTCTCCCTGAAAATGACCATATCAACCATTTCGGGATGCTTTACCGGTGAGGGAACACCATTGAAGTAGCGGACGGGTCGCAGGCATACGTAAAGGTCAAGCAACTGCCGCAATGCAACGTTCAGCGAACGGATACCACCACCAACAGGGGTTGTTAACGGGCCCTTTATGGCAACCAGATGCTCCCGTATGGCATCAAGCGTCTCATCAGGAAGCCAGTTTCCGGTCTTTTTGAATGCCTTTTCGCCGGCGTATACTTCCTTCCAGATTATTCTCCGTGTGGTTCCATACGCTTTTTCAACAGCCGCATCAAACACTTTTACGGCAGCTGACCAGATGTCCGGACCGGTTCCGTCTCCTTCAATATAAGGAATGACAGGAAAGTCGGGAACCTCCAGCTGATTTTCCTTCTTTCGTATTTTTTCTCCCTTCATGGCTAATCAAAATCAAGATTAAAATCTTTGCGCATTCTGTTCAGAAGAGGATTTCGGGAAGCCAGTTCCTGAAACTTTTCCTCGGCTGTATAGATCCTTCTCGGTGATTCCTTTTCTTCTATTTCCGTAACAATACTGACAGCGGAATTGTTCAGTGTTTTACGCAAATAGTTCAGCAGATCCGCTTTTACATTCAGGTTAAAATCTTCCAGTTGGGTTTCATTGTCCATCAGGAGATGAATAGAAAAATTCTCCTTCAAAACAGGTTTTTTTGATAAAAGGATACTGTGCAATCTTGGTTTTTCCGATTTGAGTTGCTGAACAAATTCCCTGTAAGCCGATTCGAGCTGGTCTTCTCCAAAGGCTTCATTTTCATTCCCCCGTGGTTCTTCGACCACAGGTGCATTATCGGCATCCTCCTCTCCTTCCGGTGATTTCCCTGTGGCTTTATTCCCCGTCGAAAGGATGTCTTTTAATGAAAGGGAGGAGGAGCTTGTAATAACGATCTGTTTTTTGCCGGCCGGTTGTTTCTGATCCGGCTTGTCAGAAACGCTTTTTTCGGTTGTTTTACCCGGGGTCTCCTTAGCGGCAGGCGCAGTGGTTTCAGATGGGTTTACCGGATACTTTTTTTTTTCAGCTGTTAAACCCGCAAGTTTTAAAAGGCTCAGTTCGACAAGCAACCGTGGATTACGGGATGATCTGAACTGAACATCGCATTGGGTGCATATATCGATAGCCTGAAGCAGGAACGCAGGGTCGCATTTTGCCGACTGTTCCAGATATCTGAGCCTGATTCCTTCTCCGACATCCAGCAGGTCAATTGTCTTTTGATCCTTGCATACCAATAGATCCCTGAAGTGGTTTCCGAGGCTGATAATGAAATTCTGGGCATCAAATCCATGTTCCAGAATTTCATTGAATAAAAGAAGAACCGAAACGCTGTCGTTTTCAAGGAAGCTGTCGGTTAGCCGGAAATAATATTCATAATCAAGAATATTAAGGCTTTTGATAACATTGGCATAGGTAACCTGCCCCCCTGAAAAACTGACAATCTGATCAAAGATAGAAAGGGCGTCCCGCATGGCGCCTTCAGCCTTTAATGCAATGATATTAAGAGCATCCGGTTCGGCTGCTATCTGTTCACGGGCGGCAATATCGGCCAGATGATTCACTATATCCCGAACTTTAATCCGGTTGAAATCAAAAATCTGGCAGCGTGACAGTATGGTTGGCAGGATCTTATGTTTTTCAGTGGTTGCCAGGATGAAAATGGCATGCCGCGGAGGTTCCTCGAGGGTTTTGAGGAAGGCGTTGAAGGCAGCAGCCGACAGCATGTGTACTTCATCGATAATATATACACTGTATTTACCAATCTGAGGAGGAATTCTCACCTGATCAATCAGGTTCCGAATGTCATCCACCGAGTTATTGGAAGCGGCATCCAGTTCATGGATATTGTAGGAACGCGATTCATTGAATGCCAGACAGGATTCGCACTGATTGCATGGCTCGGTATTTTCGTCAAGATGATAGCAGTTAATGGTTTTGGCAAAAATCCGGGCACAGGTGGTTTTTCCTACGCCGCGCGGGCCACAGAAGAGGTAAGCCTGCGCCAGCTGACCGTTTTTTATTGCATTCTTAAGAGTGGTTGTAATTGCTTCCTGCCCTATGACCGAGCCAAAAGTTGCCGGACGGTATTTGCGGGCTGATACAATGAATCGTTCCATGGGTACAAATGTAGTAAAATATGTTGTTCGTATCCCGTGTTTCGCAACCACAGGATTGGCATTTTCTCCAACAAGCTGAAAAATTGTTTGCAAAACGGAATTGTGTCAAACCTGCAATTCATGCCAGCATGGAAAGAGATCAGTCAATTTGCAAGGGGAAATTTATCTTTTTGATTTACAAGGCATTAACAAAGATGTTCCTCATAAAATATGGTAAACTTCCTTGATCGGATGCCAAAAAATTTTCAATAAAGGAAAAAGTTTCTATCTTTGCAGGCCTAAAAATTAATTAATTAATTTTAAATCATTATGTTAAACCAGTACGAAACCGTTTTCATTTTAACTCCCGTTTTGTCTGAAGCACAGGCAAAGGAAGCGGTACAAAAATTCCGGAGCGTGATCACCGATGGTGGTGGTGAGA
>JAAYUG010000050.1 GCA_012517825.1 Bacteroidales bacterium
ATGATATCGGGCGCTGCATTCCGATCCCTCAGAATTTCCGCCCAGGCCAGGAGAGAAGATGTCGGGGTTCCCAGTTGATGTGCCGTTTCCTTGGTCAAGCCCACCCATACCTTGTTCTGCTCGGCTTTACGCGACGCACTGAATGCAATATACGACACCAGAATAAACAGGGTGATAACTCCCAGTTGCACGAATGGATACAAGGTAAGCCTGGTAAGCAGAATGGAATTTTTGTAATAGATATAATTCTTCTCCCCTCCTCCGATTTCAATAACTATAGGATCGTGCTGGGTTTTCATTTCAGCCAGTTCCTTTTCAAGATATCCATACCTGGAAACTTTCAGTGAGTCCAGATTTCTCCAGGCAACTATTTCTCCCTTGTGATCCACTAGGATCACCGGAACCGTCGTATTATCCTGTACCACCTGAAGCAGAAAACTGAAATCCGTGCCATCAGGTTCCGGGGAAGCCAGCTTCCTGGTGGCTTCGGCCCAGAGCATTACTTTTTTCTCTTCTTCAGCAGAAAGTTGCCTGATCAGCTGGTTCGTATAGAAAAGAGAACCAACGCCAATAGCAACTGCCATAAGGAATAGCAGAAATTTCCAGCGCTGTTTCTCCTGGTAGATGTTCTTCATAATGGAACGAAGTTACTCATTTCTTTTTTGTCGTATCGGGCAGAAGTTCCTCATCCAATTCTATTCTGAATTTTGTCTTTTCTTCCTGCCTTTTGAAAGATTTTTCCTTCGCTTCGGATGAAGGCTGCAACGATTCATCAAACTCAACCTGTGGCGATGCAACGTCCTGTTGTTTGTTACCACTGCTGAAGGAAGTGTCGGAACGGTTACGGCTGAATTCTTCCTTCAGGATGGTTTTCAGGGTTTCCTTTTCGTTTCTCAGGCGGCTCTTGACATCAGAAAATGCCGACCTGGTATCATAGGCCACACGCACATCTTTCCCATCGCCGCGGATAACAAGATGGAGCAACATTTTATGCGCATCATCCGGTGATACAATTCCGAATTCGGTATTCTCCTTTTTCATTCGCCGTGCTTTTCCCGTCAGGACTTCATTCAGAAGAAGACGAATCCGGTAGGTATAGTTGTTGTCAAAACCATGCTCCCCCGAAGCCGAAATATTAAGGGCTGATGACTTGATATCCATCGCTGGCAAAATGACGGTTTTGTCGCGGATATAAATTTCATTTTGCAGGGTGGAAAAATAGACATGTCGAAGATCTTCCACCCTGATAAAATCGGATAGTCCCATCAATGGCTCAAAATTTATCAGCTCTCCCCTGGAAATAGTAATGGAAGCCCCGGCAAGAACTGTCTCCGGTTTCAGGCGAAACTGATTATCCCATTCGGCCTGAACATCAGCACTGCCGTCCAGGATACCCCTCACATGCTGATCGGTGATGAAAGTTTGTCCGAAACTGTTCATACCGGAAAACAACTGCTGAATATCCAGTTTATTAAAGCTGCCCTGAGCCCGTATCATGAAATCATAATTATACCGCTGCACCACCGCGCCGCCTCCGGAAACTTTTCCCG
>JAAYUG010000051.1 GCA_012517825.1 Bacteroidales bacterium
ATAACGATCACCCACAGCCCTGCCCACTCGTAGTGGTAACGTTTAATATCGCGGCCTCGCAGGATGGGTTTGATAATGGCTTCTGTGCGTTGGCGTTCGTTTAGTCCGCCGATGCAGGATGCATCGGCCACACTGCAGTTGTCAAGTATTTCGTTGCGTTTTTCGGTGGTAATAATAAATGCCTCGTTTAAGCCGGTTAATACGCCACGATATATTTTGACATCCCAATCTTTAAGCGGTTTACCGATGCTTTCGATTTTTTCCTTAAGCCGTTGTTCGGCATCGTTTCCTATAAACCATGCCTCTCCGCTGAGCTTATCAAGTATTACCGCATTCTCCTTTACCTGCCTGTCGATGTCTACATCGCCATTTTGCCTTTGCAGGGTTAGTGCCCTTAACCTAAAAGTACCCAGAGCATCCCTGCTCTGGATTGTACCCAGAGCATCCCTGCTCTGGATTGTACCCAGAGCATCCCTGCTCTGGATTGTACCCAGAGCATCCCTGCTCTGGATTGTACCCAGAGCATCCCTGCTCTGGATTGTACTTCCATCAGCACTTTTTCCACCAGCAGGGGTGCTGGTGGTACTTTTACCTTTGGGATTATTTCTTATGTATTTTCTTATGGCTTCGAATGCTTTTTCATTTCGTACTATATGGTCATATGACTCGTGCATCCACACCTGACCTTTTCTCCCAAGTAATTTATTGATTTCATTAGCGGTGTATGATTTCCAACTGTGTAGAATATCGGTAATGGAATAATTACCAATAGGTTTTACCAACACATGTACATGGTTAGGCATAATTACCCATTCGTCAAGAATATAGCGCTCGTTATTGAAATGTAATAATGCATCAGCAACAATTTTTGAAACTTTTGAATCTTTCAAAACGCATTCGCCATAACCTGAATCAAGGAGTTCTTCAATTCGTTTAGTAAATAAACGAAAATATTCTATTTTTTCTTCTTTTGATAATAAACTTAAGTCTTTATCTTTATGCTTCTTTAACCACATTTCACGTTCGGCTTTAATCTTTTCTTTTGCATGCTCTGGAATGGAATCTGCAAGTCGGAATGTTATAAAATACCACACATTTTTTTGTTGCCAGTGAGGAAGATTGCCCCGATGTATTTCAATTTCATTATATGGGCTAAAAAATTCATATATTTCTCCAGCAGGGATGCTGGAGCAGGAGGTACTTTTAGTTTCTCCAGCAGGGATGCTGGTGATACTTTTTCCACCAGCAGGGATGCTGGTGGTACTTTTAGTTTTTTGGATCAGCAGAATATTGGTATCAACGGTGGCATTTTCAAAAACACCGGGGCCTAAATCAATAAGCAGCACTGGATTGTGGCGGGCAAAAAACTGCCGCAACTTTTCGCCATAGCCTGCCCGCATCCATTTGTTGGAGGTAATATAACACAAATGTCCTCGCTGTTTCAGCAGTTGCAGACCTTTTTCGTAAAACAGGCAGTAAATGTCGCCGGTGCGGTCAAAAGTTTCGTAATGCTGGTCTTTGTAAAGGTCCGCATACTTAAGTTTTCCGCTATAGGCTTTCTGAAGCTGAATGTAGGGCGGATTCCCTATTACAATATCAAAGCCCTCGGTTACCCCAAACATCCATTCGGGGTCGAACCAGTCGGCTGAGGAATTTTGATCATAAGGGTCAAAGGAGGCAATCTGTTCTGCAGATCTGCTTTCCCAACCTTCGGCTTTCAATTGTCCTGCAATTTGTTTTCTGAGTTCTTTGTCCTTGCACTGAAGGTTAATTTTTTCTTTCCGGGTTTTGGCTGTATAGTACTGGTGACGGAGTTCTTTCAGTTCATTTTCTTTTTCATCAATCGAGGCGTTTCGTATAGTAAGCTGTTGTGGTCTTCCCAGGCCAATTAATGTGTTAGCCCCCACAAACTTGGTTTCGAGGTTGGGCAAGGGACGGATACCAAAATTTTCTTTCCTGGAATCAATTTTCTGGTCAATCACCAGCGAAATAAAAAACCGCAGTTTGCTAATCTGTATGGCAATGGGTTGAATATCCACCCCGTAAATACAGTTTTCAATCAGGTACAGCTTACGGGCATAGTCGGGGTAATTGATATGCTCGTCGAACGATTCGTTAATCTCTTTCAGCAGTTCTTCGCGTTCACTCTTATCGGAATGTTTAAATGCCTTTTGAGTTTCCTCAAGGGCTTTGTTGTACTGTACTTCGTACCAAACTTTGTTATCCGGGTCGAGTTTTTGCAGAATAAAAACCAGCTGGTGCAGAATACCCATTGGAAAGGCTCCCGAACCACAGGCAGGGTCAAGTATTTTAATGTTGTCGACCAACTCAATAATTTGTTTTTTTTGATCCTCGCTTAAGTCAGGGGCATCGTCGGAGAATGCGATCAGCTTTTCAATGGTTGCCTCATCCAACTGAGTATTTGAAAGCAAGTAATGCTTTACGGATTGCTGTACCATGTAATCGACAATCTCGCGGGGGGTGTAAAAACTTCCTGTGGCTTTGCGGGCAGTGGTAGCAGTTTCGGGGTTGTACGAGGCCAGCAGTTCTTCAAACACCTTACCCAGCATCTCGGGGTCAAGGGCTACTTCCTGGTCAACCGGCGTGCTTTCATCAATAGTGAAATTGTAACTCTTTAAAATTTCAATCAGTCCCCGTACGGTTTTATCCTTTCCCATTTCGTAAACCGAGAGGTTTACCTTCTCTTCATCGGCCTGAAAAAACAGGTAATCAGAAATGATGGCCTGCTTACGGGGATTGCGCGAAAATCCGTCAATGTAGATTACCTTTCCGGTTTCATCCTCTTTGTCGAGGCAATCGAAAAGCCCACCGTTCAGGAATGGAATGTCCTTAAAGAGGGCAATTGCTTCTTCGGGCGGGATGGCAAACTTTTGAGCATAGCGGTAAAGGTTTTTTACTCCGTACTCCTTCTGGTTTTGTGAAAAGTCTCCTTCACGGGCAAAAGCCCGCTCGTTCATTTTCTGGTTCAGGGTGCCGAAAAAAAGGTTCTGGAGAACGGCATTGTAATAGTTGGATGCCTCTTTGCCGGCATAAAAATCCTTAACAATGCGCTTGAGTTCTTTTACGTCAAAAAGTGATGCAGGGATCAGTTTTTTTTCCTTGATAAACCAGATAAAAATAATTCGTGTGAGTAAGCGAATCAGGTTGGTGGAGTTACGGATTTCAGCATCTTTAGCCGGGTTGTCTGAGTATTTGTAGTCGTCGGGAAACTTCACCTTATCCATAGCCCAGAAGTACCAGCAGGCTATTTCGTGGTAAAATTCGGCCCGCACCTTATCCACACTGAACGCTTCAATGATTTTCGATAACGAAGTGAATTCGGCAAGGCTTATTTGCCGGATAAAGGTTTTGTTGGTTTGTTCGCGGCTGACAAAGTAGGTGTATCGCTTAAAATTGCTGAACCTGACCTTGCCTCCGGGCAATGGGATGTCGTAAATCAGCGAGAAACGGAAATCGCCCCTGTCGTCGTAAAAAACAAAGAAGCCACCCGAATACCTGAGTTGTTCCTTTAAAATCTTTTTACCCAAATCATACTGTCTTTTCTTGCCGCTCCGTTCCGAAAGTTCATGTTTGGTTTTAGCTGTAAAAACAAGCATTTCCAGCTTGTCGTCGGTTGTTTCAAAACTGCCTAGAAGGGTGCACCCCTCAAAGAATTCGTCGTTGAAACGGACTACTTCTTCCGGATTATGTTTAAAACTTCGTGTTTTATTACGAAAAAGTGTAACAAGATTGTGGTGGTTAAAATCGGAAATCAGATTTTCAACTATCTCCTTGTTCATGGCCGGTTTTTGTTAAAAGCTTCAGCTTACAAAGAATTTTACGTTTTATATTGGAATTGCCTGGTTCGGTGTTCCAATGTTGCGGATGGCGATAATGATTTCGGTTGCTGTTTTTGAAATGCGCTTTTTTTCGTTTTCGAGGTAATTAGTTCCCAGTTCGTTCATAAGGCTTGATATTTCGGTTATTACCCCCTGTAATTCATTGCCATTGTTTTTCAGATTGGCAATGCGGCGGAGGGTAAACTGCGTAAGTGTTCCATAATCCAGTATATCCTCGCGCAGGGACCTGAGGAATGCTTTATACGGCAGTAATTCAGGCTCCTGCAGGCGCAGATAGTAGTTCAGGTTATTCAGTGCGGTTTTTTCAATGCTCTGTTCTGATGTGGCGATTTCAGACTTCAGTTTCAGTGTTTTAATTTTCTGGTATTGATCCCAGAAATCAGCATCGAGCGGTATGCTTCTGGTATCGGGGGAACACATGATTTTATCGAGCACCAGTTCAAGTGAGGTATCCATCACTTCCAACGTGTTGTTTTCCATTTTGCCCATGCGGATGTACATGCGGTTCTTTTTGAAGCAAACAATGATGTTGTCTTCGCCGGAAGGTTTGGCAACCTTAATACGTGCCGGTGCATTCTCAATGTTTTCAATGATTTCAGGGTATTTCTCTTTGTTTTCGTTGTACAGATTCAAAACTTTGGTAAAAAAACTCTCTTCCTCAGCACTGTCGGGATTTTGCATAATTTTTTGGTACAGTTTGGCGGGCGATGGTTCCTCATCGATGTCGAATATTTTTGCATCTTCCCCCAGAGTGTTGTGGATCATAAACATTTTGTTCTGGGCAATTTCACGCGATTTGACCAATTCCGCCCCCTGCTCGGTTGGGAAAAAATTAATAATACTCAGGGAATCAAAAACTTTTTTACTGATGCGGTTAATACGCCCCAGCCTTTGAATCACGCGCACCGGATTCCAAGGTATATCGTAGTTGATAATCGTGCCGGCACGGTTAAGGTTGAACCCTTCGCTCAGCTTATCGGTACAAAGCAGAATATCGTAATGATCCAGCGGGCGTGTATTGGCTGCATCAAAATTCCGGTTTATCTCATCGTATTTTGTTTGCGTTAAGTTCCCCCTGACAACCAGTATTCGTTTTGCCAGTTCAGGTTTTTGTTTTTCAAAATGCTCGTATAAGTAATCAACTGTATCGGCAAATTCGGAAAAAATTATGTACTTCCGCTTAGGTTCCCTGCCATTTTTTGGTTTCGTGTTAATTTCCTTTTCAAGGTTAGCCATCAGGCAGGTTGCTTTAGGATCGTTATACAGCAGATTGAATTCTTTTAATCGTTCCAAAATCTCATCAAAAAGTTTCAGATCTGAATTAATATCATCAACAAACCTGTTTGCGGCTTTAAATGCGCTTATCTTGTACCGTTTATGCTTTTTGGGGTAAACCCCTTCACGAATTTTCTTTTCGTACTCAACAAGGTGTTGCTCAATTTCATCTGTATCGAGACTGACAATATTTTCAAGCAGATCGCGATCCAGAATGTATTCCCCGTTCAGCGGGTTGCCGGCGCCGGTTTTTGTTATGAATTCAAGAACCGTTGTATTGATTCGCCTGAAGTTGGAAATGGTTTTTTCAAATGATCCGAACGAACTTTCGAACCGTTTTACAACAAGGCGGCGCATGATGTCGAACAGGTTGCGCTGTTGCAGAAATTCACGATGCAGCTCTCGGTCTTTTGAGTCCTGTTCGAAGCCTTCTTCATATTCGTACGGTCGGTAGATTGCCCCGCTGAACAACCCCCCTTCATCGGGATCAGCAAAATAGCGGTTGATAATTTTGTCATAAAAGTCCGATTGCTCGCGAGTTAGAGCAAAAAACCATTCCCTGGGGTCCTCAACAACCGACAGTTCGTTTACTTCGTTTTGATAGTTTGGATTTTTTATCAGGTCGAGCCTGTTGCGGCGTATAGTAATAGGCTCAATGATACTGCGTATCTGTTTTGCCAGCAGGTGCGTTTTACGGGCCACCCTGGCAAGGTCAATCTCATCTTCATTAAAAATGGTCTTATAATAATTTCTGGCTTTATCCCGCTTTAACGGATCCCGTGCATTGTAATTCTTTTTAATGAACGAAAGCATATCGAAAAGGTAACCGATTGAGCGGAAGTGGCTGATCAGGTCGTTATCGAGGGTAATGGACGATTTTCGGGGGATGATGAAGAGGTTCAGAAGAGCCAGAATGTCGCTGGGTTTATTGTTGAAGGGCGTGGCTGTTAACAGTATGACCATTTTCCCCCTGCAAATGTTTTTCAGAAGTTCATAACTCTGTGTATCGGTATTTCTGAAACGATGCGCTTCGTCAACAATGACGACTTCAAAATCGTCGCGATTCTTTATGTATTCGAACGTTTCCTCAAGCTTACCCTGCGAGCGAACTTCCCAGTCGTAAAGCTGGAACTGGTCGAGGTACTTATTCCATCCCTCGTTTTTATTTTCGTCGCCCATTAGCCCCGGAGGGCAAATTACCATGCCCCTTTTTCTAAGAACCCTGGCAATGGCACAGGCGATAATAGTTTTACCTAAACCTACTACATCGGCAATGAGCACGCCATTGTGCTGTTCAATAATCGACAGGCCGAGCTGGACAGCATCGAGCTGGTACCGGTATGGCTTATACCCGATTTTTTCAAGAAACTGTGGAAGGTATGTTCCGACATCCTTATGCTCATAAGCCTCAAGGTAGGATTTCAGCACCAGAAGATAGGCTTCAAATGGGGTGACTTGCTTAACATGGGTCTCCTTTTCAATAACTTCAATTAAGCGTTTTTTTAAGTCGTCCCACTCCGTAATTTTTATTGAGTTTTCCCAAAGCGTATCAAAGTACTTTTCGGCTTCATCAAAGCCATAGTCCGATATTTCGACATTGAATTCGTTCTGCGTGCTAAGGCCTGAACGAGTAAGATTGCTGCTTCCGGTAATAAACAGGTTTTTCTTAATTATTTCTTTGTCGGACAGCTTGAAAAGGTAAAGCTTGGCATGGTTTGGCTCAAGGGTTTTCCGTATGGTAATTCGGTTTTCAGCAATCAGCTTAATAAAAAAACTAATTTGCTCATAAAATTCCCTGGTGTCGAATTCTTCGCTGTTCAATGCTTTTCGTGTTGACTGGTAAAAAAGTTCTATTTTTTCATCGTCACTCATGCCATCAGCTTCGGCATACTCAACCAGCAAATTGTTAAAATGGTCTGCATTGAGGCCGACCAGAACTTTAAGTTCCACACTGCTGTTATGCATAAGGGCGTTGATGAGTTCCTTTAAACCCGAAAAATAAAAGAACCCCACCAAGAACTTCAACTCCTTACTGACTTGAATAATTTCAGAAATTCGTTTTTTTAATTCTTTTGTGCTGCTGTTAGTAATAAAATTGGACATAAAACCTATTTAAATACCGAAATTGCAAAAAGCTTTTAAATCCAAAAAAGTTTGGACAAATCAAATATACTGAATAATGCAAATCATTGCACTTAAAAAATGCTAACACCCTCCGTAAACCCATACGTTATGATTGTTAACATTGTTAGTGAGAGCAGGGTAACCAAGAAACAGAGCGTAAAGCACAGAGCGTAAAGCGTAGAGAAATGGTGTTCATCAGTTTATTCTCCGCTTAACGTTCTACCCAATTGTTCACTATTCAACACTTGTCAGTGCCTGAAATAAGTTGACCGAAAAAAAGTTAACAATATGAAAAAAGTAGTATGTTTTGATCATGAAGCCAGAGCTAGTTATAACAGGCATTTCAGTGATGATTTCAAGAAAAAGAAAGTCAGAGAATTAGAACG
>JAAYUG010000052.1 GCA_012517825.1 Bacteroidales bacterium
ACCGACCAGAACAATGAGAACAGCTGGGGAAGCATTCTCTGGTCTGCTTCCAGCTGGGCTCTTGCTATTGGCAACTGCGCCGCCGATATTGTTCCGGTGGCAAAAGCAGTAAAAATTGCGGCCGGTATTGCTTCCTTTATGGCCGATATCAAAGAAAATTATGATGCAGATCAAAAATGCCGCAATAAGTACAAAACAAAAAGGCTTCGTACCCGTACCGTTTTTTCAGTTGATCCCAACGAAAAAACCGGAAATCCGGGAGCCGGGAATGCCCGCTTCGTTAATACCGATATGATGAGCTACACGATTCATTTCGAAAACCTTGCAACCGCAACCTCTTCCGCTCTTGAAGTCGGCATTTCAGATACCCTGAATAAAGAGGTATTCGATCTGGCAAAGTTGCGCTTTACCGGTTTTTCCTTTGGTGACACACTCATCAGCCTGAACGAAGATACCCTCTTTGTTTCCAGGTTAATCGATCTTTCTCCTGAAAAAGATATCCTCCTTTCATTCATGGCCGAAGCAGACACTGCAACAGGTATCGTCCGCTGGGCATTCCGTTCGCTCGACAGAATTACCGGCGAGCTGACCGAAGACCCCGATGCCGGATTCTTGCCGCCTAATGTCAACAGCCCGGATGGTGAAGGTTATGTTTCCTTTACGGTTCCTCTTCGCCATGGACTTCCTGACAACACTGTCATATCTAACCAGGCCACAATCGTTTTTGACTTAAATAAACCCATCAGTACCAACGTTTTTTCCAATGTGCTTGACAACACTCCGCCCGTGAGCGATATCCATGCAGCCTATTTGCAGAACGACACTACCATCGTGGTATCTGTAAACGGAGAGGATGCGGCCTCAGGAATCGCCTCCTTTATTATTACCGTTGCCCATAATGACGGAGAACCGGTTCCCTGGACTACCTTATATCTAAACCGTGAAGCCCGTTTTGTTCCACCCTATAACGGAACCTGGAAGTTTTTCTGCCGGGCTGTTGATTTTGCTGATAACTATGAACCTGCCGGGGAGATTCCCTCAGCGCAGGTCACAGTCAGTAATCTATCCACTCCGTCAACCTTTTCAGGGAGTTTCAGCATTTATCCCAATCCGGCCAGGTCAAAACTCTTTATTCATAGCCAAAACATAGGAATTATGCATTACGAAATTATCAGCAGCGAGGGCCTTTGCATGAAAAAAGGCTACCTGAAACAGGAACAGGAAGAAATTGATATTTCTTCCCTGCCAGCAGGAATTTATCTTGTGAAGATTGTCCAGAAAAATACTGTTGTTACCAGAAAATTAGTTGTCCAGTAAAATGCTCAGTAGGATCGAACGGTTAAAAAGCAACAAGAGCCCTGAAGGGACGGCATTACAGGCTGTTTCATAATGCCACCCCTTCGGGGTTCTCATTGATTTCCCTGATGGAATTTTCTACAATAATCCGGATAATGCATCAGGAGTAAAAGCGAACTGATGCGCAGTGCTATGGCCATCAGGGATGGCATCCGGGCAAATCCCGCTGAAACCCATTTCTTAAATTTTCGCTTCCTACAATTAGAATAGCGGTTGTTTTCTTCAACACCTCAGGTGTTGCAAAGGTTAACGTCCTACCTACCATGGATGTAACCATGGACATTGGAATTCGAAACCGCCGGTTTCGTATCGGTTTCTTTAAAGAAAGTTCCTTTATATAAGGAATACAAAGAGCAACAAAATGAATATGAGCCAAATCTCATTCCAAAAAAAGATTGATAATGCGAACGAGAACCTCATGCGCGCGGGCCAAGGCAAAACAGGGGGGCCAAGGCGGGTGTGAATGCCAGAATGTTTGGAATTACAGCAAAGGACCGACGCTAAAGTCGGGATTTTATTTTAAAGACTCCCTTGTTCATGCTCTTGCTCAAATACGCAGCGGCCTTGAATGCAAGCTCTATACTTGTCAAATCCCGTCTTTAAAATTCCGCTTTGCTTGTAATTCCAACATTCTGGCAGAGAGCGAAGGCTTCTTGTTTTGCCTTTCCCGCGATAGAAAATCTTACAGTTGGCCTCACCGCCAACTGGTAGATTTTCTTATGCGGGATTTGGTTACTTTCTTGTATCAAGACAAGAAAGTAACTGGGGTTAAAGGGGCAAAGCCCCTTGAAATAACACAAAGCCAACTGTTAAATTTTCTTATGCGGGATTTGGTTACTTTCTTAAAGCCGGATTGGGTATTAGGAGTAAAAGCGAACTGATGCGCAGTGCTATGGCCATCAGGGTTGGCATCCGGGCAAATCCAGCTGAAACGCAGTGAAAGCGGCCCTTGCGGTACATTGCGCAGTCTTAGATCCCCAATGCGGATTTGATTCTTCTTAATCGTATGGCAACTGACTGATAATCTTATCAAAAAAATGACTGATGATATGTACCTGTAAGGGGAGCAATAAATCCATTGTTTCCCGAGCAACCGGCTTAACCAACCGTGCAAAATTTTTCTTTTGAAAAAATTTGCAGATATTTGGTGCACTTATCATAGAATTTCTATTTCAACAGGATCTGCAGAATATTTAATTCCATGCCTTATAAAATAAAAACCCTGATTCATTCTCTGGCCCTGCTTGGCGTGCTATGTTTCATGCCGGGCTGCCGGAAACCGGTTCCAAAAACAGCCGCTTCTTCATCCCCTTCTTTCTGGTATCTTCTGGCCGGAACCTATACCGGCACCGGGTTCACTCTGCAGGGAGCCGACAGCGGCATCTACATCCTCAGAATGAATGCCTCAACAGGGGAGCTGGCGCTGGTAAATGCATCGCCCGCAACAGAAAATCCTTCGTTTCTCGTTTTTGACCGCATTCGTTTACAGGTGTTTTCGGTCAACGAAAACGATACAGGCGGTATCAGCAGCTTCGCCCTTGACACAGTTTCCATGACCCTCCGTTTCCTTAATAAGGTTTCGTCGGAAGGAAAATATCCGTGCTATATCAGCCTCGATCCGACAGGTAAATTTGTTCTTGCGGCCAATTATGGCAGCGGAAATGTGGCCGCCTTTCCGGTACATCCTGACGGGAAAATCGGGAAAGCTGTTTCCGTTCACCAGCATACCGGCAAAGGTCCTGTGACAGACCGGCAGGAAGGCCCGCACGCCCATATGATTCTTCCTTCCCCCGATGGGAAATATATCTATAGCACCGACCTGGGAACAGATGAAATCTATGTTTACACTCTGAATGCAGAAAACGGATCTCTTGCCCCAGCCGGCTTTACCGTAAAAACCAGTTCAGGTGCCGGCCCGCGCCATATTGCATTCCATAATGCAAAACCCTGGGTTTATGTTGTCAATGAACTGAACGGTACCATCGAGTCGTTCCTGTATGAGGAGGCGACAGGAAACCTAAACCGGTTCCAGATTGTTTCCACGCGCAAAGAGGGCGATGACCGGTTTGCCGGTTGTGCCGACATTCATATCCATCCCTCCGGAAAATTTCTTTATGCAACCAACAGAGGGGAAATCAATGAAATTGTTCTTTTCGGAATTGAACCGAATACCGGAAAACTTAGCCGCAGGGAAAGTTATCCGACAGGGGGCAAAACACCACGGAATTTTGCAGTTTCTCCTGATGGTCAGTTCCTGCTTTGTGCCAATCAGAATACGAACAACATAGTTGTGTTCCGCATCGACCCGGCAACAGGGAAACTCACTTCCACCGGATCAACCTTTTCCCTGCCGGCACCCGTTTGCCTGAGGTTTATACCCTGATGAGCTATTTCATGTCCCGTATCCTCAATTCCACATCCTTTACTTCTTTCATCAGGCTTTTCAGGCGCGATACATCGGTTTCGCCATAATGATAGGGATAGAGTATTTTAGGCCGAAGTACCTTGGCCGTGGCTACTATCTGTTCAGGGGTCATTGTAAAAGGCTGATTCATGGGCAGAAAAGCAATATCCACACCGCGTATGGCTGCCATCTCGGGAATATTTTCCGT
>JAAYUG010000053.1 GCA_012517825.1 Bacteroidales bacterium
GCCTATACCTATACTATTAAGGAAGCGCTTCAGTTCCATGTAGGTTGTCCCTGGGCCAAGGCTGGGGTAATAGAAATTGTGATTGAAGGGAAGAAGACAATTACCATTGACTTTGGCGATGGAACCTGCGACCGGAAGTTTACGGTAACGATTGACGGTCAGACTACCCAGGAAAGTGGATTGGAAGGTTCTGAAGGCGGAATATAGCAAATTGCAGCCTGTCGTTTTCTACCCGGCCAGGTAAGTTGCACAGGCTGAGGCCAGAAAAAATAAAAGAAGCTAATGAAAATAGGGGATACCGAAAGTGTCCCCTGTTTTTTTGAGGTATTATTTTGTTCCTTCCTTAAGGCCATAGGTTGCTCCTTCATCCCCTGCGGGGAAAGAGCGTAAAGCGCAGAGCGTAAAGCGTAAAGAAATACCGTTCATGACTTACCTCTCTACCCTGCACTCTAAGCCCAATGCTTTACGCTATAAACTCTACGCTCCACGCTGGAACTTTGGAACTCTGGAACCCTGGAACTTTGGAACCCGTTCCTTAATCCCCTACGGGGAAAAAGATATGGTTTACATCACTACATCTATTATCCTTCATCCCCTGCGGGGAAAGAGCGTAAAGCGCAGAGCGTAAAGCGTAAAGAAATACCGTTCATGACTTACCTCTCTACCCTACACTCTAAGCCCAATGCTTTACGCTATACGCTCTACGCTCTACGCTGGAACTTTGGAACTTTGAAACTCTGGAACCATGAAAGTCTGGAACCTTGACAAAATCAACCTTCATCCTTTAACAGGCTCCTGGATGGATTAGAATTTTTGAATTTTGCATTTTCCTGGTGCTTACCCTGGAATAACTGTTACAATAACTTTGCGTTCGTTTCGGGGCCCATCAAACTCACAAAAGAAAATATTCTGCCAGGTGGAAAGGGCCAGTTCGCCTCCGACCAGGGGAATTGTTTCAGAAGGGCCTACCAAACCGGCTTTGAGATGGGCATCCCCGTTGTCATCCTGGGCATCATGTTCCCATTTCCCAGCCGGGATCAATTGCCTCAGCAGTGTTACAACATCGTTCTGCACCGATTCATCCCAGTTTTCCTGAATCATGATAGCCGATGTGGCCCCCTGCGCATATACATTTACAAGCCCTTCGCGCACACCGCTTTTACTGACGACATCTTTTACTCGTGCCGTAATATCATATAGTCCGTTATGTTTGTCGGTGCTGAATGTAAGAGTATAATGCATACCTGCCTCCCTTTTCTATGCAAAACTAATCCAAATCCTGCCATCTTTTACCGGATGAACCAATAATCCAACCCCGGCGAAGCAGCAATATGAGGCAACCGGAATGAACGGTAAACATTTTTCAAGTTGTGTCAGCAACAAAACGCAAAAAAACAGATAAAAAAGCCCCATACACTGAACATGAAACTTGTATTATATTTGGTAAACTGAAACAGAACACAAAAATGGAATATTCTGAAAAAAAGGTAGTTTCAACCGATGGCCTGCCGTTGTTTCTCCGCATCTGGCAGCCTAAACAAAAACCGCTGGCCGTTATCAATATGGTACATGGCCTCGGGGAGCATGGAGGCCGGTATGATCACTGGGCAAAACGATTTACCCAGGAAAATATGGCCTTTGTTGCTATTGATTACAGAGGCCACGGCCTGGCGGAAGGCAAACGCGGGCATGCCGCTTTTTATGGCCTTCTGCTGGATGACATAAAGGTTTTGCTCGAAGAAACAAGCCAACTGTTTCCTGAAATACCTGCCATTCTTTATGGACACAGCCTCGGCGGCAATCTGGTTCTTTCCTACATATCGCAACGCAGGCACTCCCTGAATGGCCTCATTGTGACTTCTCCATGGCTCCGGCTGACTTCCGAACCTCCGGTTTGGCAAACTGCTGTGGCCCGCATTCTTTTGCCTGTTTTCCCCGGAATGACGATTCCCAATGGCCTCAATCCAAACGATCTCAGCCACTATCCCGAAGTGGCCAAAGCTTATACAAGCGATCCACTTGTGCATAACAAAATCAGTCTGCGTCTGTATTTTGATACACAGAAGGCCGGTCATCTCATCCTTCAGAAAGGGATTCCGGTGAACATTCCCGTGCTGATTGCCCATGGCTCAGCGGATCCGATTACTTCTCCCCGGGCAAGTCAGGAACTCACAACACACTGTAGTAAAAATGTTACTTTTCGGTTGTTCAAAGATATGTTCCACGAACTCCACAACGAGCCCTGTGCCCCCGAACTTTTTATTCTTATTAAAAACTGGATAATGGAAACCTGCCTTGCAAATACCGATTACCCGTCAGGTCATGGATACTTTTAGGACCGAAATCAGACCAACACCTGCCCCTTTCAGTATCAGCTATACCGATCTGCTTCTGTTCATCGGATCGTGTTTCACGGAGCACATAGGCAGTAAGATGGAATTGTTGAAATTTCCGGTTTGCCTTAACCCTTCAGGCATTCTTTATAATCCTGTTTCTATAGCCAATACCATCAGACGGCTTATTACCGCAAAACCATACTCTCAGGACGAGCTTATTCTGTATAACGGAGTCTGGCATAGCTTTGATCATCATGGTATGTTTTCAGGTACTGATAAAGATGAGGTACTGAAACGGATTAACGAATCGTTAAACCGGGGAGCTGCATTTCTTCGCAAGGCCACCTGTCTTTTTATCACACTGGGAAATGCCCATGTTTACCGATACCGGAAAACCGGGCAGATTGCAGCTAACTGCCATAAAATACCTGATACAGAATTCACTTTCGACATACTATCACCTGAACAGATTGCAGAAAACTTTACAGATGTCTGGAACCTTATCAGCAAAGTTAACCCGACTCTACGGATGATCTTTTCCATTAGTCCTGTCCGATATCTCCGATACGGCCCCACAGGAAACCAGACCGGCAAATCAGTTTTGTTTGTAGCGGTTCACAGGCTGCTGAATGAAATCCCCGGGTCAGTCTATTTTCCCGCTTACGAAATCATGATGGACGATTTACGCGATTACCGTTTTTATGAACCGGACATGATTCATCCTAATCAGGTGGCCATTGATTATATCTGGCAGTTTTTCTGTCAGACCTTCTTTGCTGAAGCTACCTTGCAGATTGTACGGAAGGTGGAACAGGTGCAACGAGCGCTGGAACATCGCCCGATCAGGCCCGGAACAGAAGAATATTCCCGGTTTATTGAACAGATCCGAACCAGAATTTCAGAGCTGGAGAAACAATATTCTTTCCTGAATTTTCAGGAGGAAAAAGAAAAACTCGATGCTTTGGCAAAAACAGTTTGAATCTTTTTGCTCCTACCATGCCCTGAACTGAAGCACAGCAACCTCGCGCATGATGCAACGCAAAAAATGAACAGGGCTAAAAATACATCTCCAGCAGAAAAAACAAAGCAAAAAGAACACTGGCTATTCCATTGGTAGTAAAAAAGGCTGTATTCAGCCGTGAAATATCGTCTGAACTCAATATAACATGCTGGTAGGTTAGCAGACCAAGGAATACAAGAGATCCGATCCAGTACCAAAGGCCAAAATGGCCGTAATATCCTGCCAGTATCACAATGCCTCCGCTCACCAGATGAAATATAGCCGAAATGATGAGGGATTTTTTTCGTCCGAAACGTACCGGTACCGAGCGCAGGTTTTCCTGCCTGTCAAACCATTCATCCTGCAATGCATACAGTATATCGAAGCCGCTGACCCAGAAAATGACTACCAGGGAATAGAGAACCGGCAACAAAGCAAACTTCGAGGTAACGGCCAGGTATGCCCCCACGGGAGCAAGGGAAAGCCCTAATCCCAGAATCAGATGACTCCAGGTTGTGAATGTTTTGGTAAAACTATAGCCTAAAATGATCAGCAGGGCAACGGGAGACAATTTAAAAACCAACGGATTGATAAACCATGCTGCCGCCATAAACAGAAGCGATGAAACGATGGTGAGATGCAACGCCGATTTGGGTCGGATAATCCCGACCGGGATTTCACGGAGTGCTGTCCGTGGATTCTTCCCGTCAATTTCCCTGTCAACATACCGGTTAAATGCCATGGCAGCCGTTCGCGCAAAGACCATGCAGAGAATGACAGCAATAAAAATACTCCAGGAAAAAGGATACTGATCGTGCCGTACTGCCAGGAAAAATCCGATGATGGCAAAGGGCATGGCAAAAACGGTGTGGCTGAACTTAACCAGCGAAAGATAGTTGAGCAGTCGTGGTCTCTGATTCATAATCCTTGCTGAAGAAGTTGCTCATAAATACGGTAACTTTCGTCATCAAAGGCAACAAAAATTACCTCTTCGGGAAGATCATGCGTTTCCGCAAACTGCCGCACTTCCCTCACAGCAATGGCAGCGGCTTTATCTTTCGGATATCCGTATACACCGGTACTTATACCGGGAAAAGCAATCGTTCTGATTTGGTGCTGGTTTGCCAGAAAGAGGCTGTTGCGGTAACAGGATGCCAGTTTTTCCGGTTCCCCGTATGAACCTCCATTCCAGACAGGGCCTACCGTGTGAATAACAAACCGCGCAGGAAGGTTATACCCTTTGGTAATGCGCGCCTCGCCAACAGGACAACCTCCTATGGTACGGCATTCTTCCAGAAGCTGTGGGCCAGCGGCACGGTGGATAGCTCCGTCAACACCCCCTCCGCCAAGCAAACTCGTATTGGCTGCATTGACGATGGCATCGGCAGAAACTTTTGTTATATCACCTTTTATCAGACCAATTTTCATTGTTTATTGCCTGATTACCGCACCGAGTTCTTTTTCATAAGCCGTCATAAGTTTTCTCATTACGGCATCAATTTCTTCATCGGTCAGAGTCTTTGACGGATCCCTGAGCACATAAGTAATGGCATAGGATTTCTTCCCGGCACCTATCTTTTCCCCTTTATAGACATCGAAAAGATTCATCTTCTGCAGAAGCTTCTTCTCTGTTCTGAAGGCGAGATCCCTCAGCTGGGCGTAAGTTACCTTTTCGTCGAGCACCATTGATAAATCGCGACGCACTTCGGGGAACCGGGGGATTTCACGGTACACCACAAAATGATCCTTAACCAGGTTCATCAGGGCATCCCAATGGAAATCGGCATAAAAGACCGGGGCTTTGCAGTCAAATTCTGCCATCAGTTGTGCATTCACCTCACCAAACTCAACTACCACCGTTTCGTTCACCATGTATTTCAGACCATATTCAAACAGATCGTTCCTTACCTCCCCGTTACCCAGATGTTCCGGATCAAAACCCAGCCTCTGCAGAATGGCCGAAACCCAGCCTTTCAGGAAAAAGAAATCAACAGGCTGTTCCGGAGTAGTCCAGTTTTTCTCGCTCCGGTTGCCGGTAGCAAAAAGGGCCAGGTGGAGATATTCCGAGTATTTTGAAAGGGGGTTTTTCGCTTTCTCTTCCGGATGGTAGAAATAAACTTTTCCGACCTCATAGAGGAGCAGGTCCGGATTCTTCCTGTTCCGGTTGTATCGTATTGCCTCAAGTCCGCCATAAAGAAGGCTCTGCCGCATGCAGTCGAGGTCGCTGCTCAAAGGATTCAGAATGCGGACAAGGTTTTCAGCCGGAAAGGCTTTGTTTTTCTCATAATATGCTGAACGGGTGAGTGAGTTGGACATAATTTCTGTAAAACCGGCACCCGTCAGATAATCGCAAATGGTATGGGTTATTTTTTCCTTATCAGGTTTGGCAACATAGGATAAGGTAGCATGAACACGCTCAGGAATTTCAACATTGTTAAAGCCATAGATGCGAAGCACTTCCTCGACGATATCTGCTTCACGCTGTACATCAACCCTGTAAGGAGGAACCCTTAGCAGCATATCGTTTCCCTTTTCTGACAAAATTTCTATATCAAGGGAAGCGAGGATCTGACGAAGGGTGTCTTCTGGAATTTCCTTTCCAATCAGGCTATTGATTCTTTTCAGGTTAACAGCTACTTCGGCGTTCACGGCCGGAGCAGGGTATTCATCAACAACAGGACCTGTGATAGTTCCGCCTGCAATGCTAGTTATTAACCATGCAGCCCGCTGAAGGGCATAGGGAACCATGTTAGGGTCAGTGCCTCTTTCAAAGCGGAACGAAGCATCAGTTGCCAGTCCAAGCCGACGGGCCGTTCGCCGTATGGTCCGGGGATCAAACCATGCGCTTTCAAGAAAAATATTCGTTGTTTCGTCGCTGATACCCGAAAGCAGACCGCCGAAAATGCCGGCCAGAGCCATGGGTTCTGCCGTATTGCAAATCAGAAGATCGTTTGCTTCAAGGGTACGCTCAACACCGTCAAGTGTAATGAACATTGTTCCGGCAGGAAGATTTTTCACCACAACCGTATTTCCCTGAATTTTATCGGCATCAAATGCATGGAGCGGTTGTCCTGTCTCGTATAAGACATAGTTGGTTATATCGACCACATTGCTGATTGGATTCAGGCCGACTGCCCTCAGTCTGTTCTGAAGCCAGGCGGGCGAAGGGCCTACTTTTACACCGCGGATGTACCAGCCGGCATACCGGCGGCATCCTTCCGTATTTTCAATAACCACTTTAACAGGTGGTTCAGCTCCGGAAACCGGCAGACGGGGCAATTCCGGAAGCCCTGCCTTCACGGGCGATGATAAGCTCAGCCGGGCTGCCAGATCACGGGCAATGCCGTAATGCGAAGCCGCATCAATGCGATTCGGCGTTAAGCCGATTTCATAAACCGTGTCAGTGGTTACACCAAAATATTCCGATGCCGGAGTGCCGGGAACTGCTTTCTGATCGAGCACCATAATGCCCTCATGGGATGTTCCCATACCGGCTTCATCCTCAGCACAGATCATCCCTTCGGATTCTTCACCACGGATTTTGGTCTTCTTTATCTCAAATGTTTCATTTCCGGAAAAAATTTTTGCCCCGGGCAGGGCCACAAGTACTTTCTGGCCTGCTGACACATTGGGAGCCCCGCAAACGATTTTCAGCGGCGCCCCGGCACCAATGCTCACCGTTGTAAGCGATAATTTGTCGGCATTGGGATGTTTGACACAGGTCAATACTTCGCCTATCACAAAATTCTGCAAACCACCCTTAACTGATTCCCATGTTTCCATTGATTCCACTTCCAGCCCCAGATCCGTCAGAATTTCAGCCAGACGGGCCGGATCAAGATCAAAGGGAAGATAATCACGAAGCCAATTGTAGGAGATCTTCATTGCAAATTCCTTTCCTGAAAACTATTTTTTTTAATAACAGCCGCAAATCTAAGAAAAATGACTGTTATTTAACCAGATCCGGTTGAAAAACTCTCTTCCGGTTAACAGCAGATTGCCTATATTTGCCCGTGATGAAGTGAACAGGTCAGAGCCAGGTCTTCTTTAACCTGCAGACCGGTGGTTTAACCTGTTTGGCAAATGACAGATAAATGTATGTCAGAACGGTTAATACTTGTAACAAACGATGACGGGATTCATGCGCCGGGGCTTCAGGCCCTGATTCATGTGGCACAGACATTCGGCCGCGTCCTGGTCATAGCCCCGCATGAAGGCCAGAGTGGCATGTCGCATGCCATAACAGTAAAATATCCCATACGGATTGAAAAATTGTCGGAAGAAGAAAAACTGACAGTGTACTCCTGCACAGGAACCCCCGTGGACGGCGTAAAGCTGGCCATCAACCGGCTGGCCGGCAGGCCTCTGACCATGGTTCTTTCCGGCATTAATCATGGAGCAAATTCCTCGTCGAGCATTGTTTATTCAGGAACCATGGGAGCCGTTCTGGAAGGATGCATCAACGGCATACCTTCCATAGGCTTTTCTCTGCTTGACTTTTCGAAGGAAGCCGATTTCAGCACAGCTATCCTTTACGCCAAGCATATTGTTTCGCGCGTGCTTGAAGAAGGCCTTCCTTCAGGCACCTGCCTGAATGTAAACATACCCCGCAACAACGGAGAACCGATAAAAGGAATAAAAATATGCCGGCAAAACAAGGGCCTCTGGAGGGAAGAATTCGACCGGCGCATTGATCCACAGAACCAGGAATATTACTGGCTTACCGGCGAATTCCATAACCTGGAGCCTGAAGCAGACGATACCGATGAATGGGCCCTCACCCACCGTTATGTGTCGGTAGTTCCGGTTAAAATTGATCTTACTGATTATCAGTTTATCAACAGAATTAAACACTGGGAAAATCATACACCATGAAATCGAAATTTGACCGGCTCAGCCTGGGATTCTTTCTTGGAATCATTGTCCCGATTATTACCCTGATAGTGGTTTATTTTGCACGTTTTGAAACCTATACGTTCCCTTCTTTCATCCGAACGCTCGTTGCCCTGCATGCACTGCCTGCCCTGCTGAGTCTGACGGTAATTCCCAACCTGCTGGTGTTTTTTATTTTTATCTGGACCAACCACCTCTATGCAGCAAGAGGTGTTCTGGGAGCCACCATTGTTGCCGCATTGATTATTATGTTGATTAAATACCTTATCGTCTGACCTTTCCATTCCAAAATCCATTGACCCGAAGATGAAATATTACCTCATAGCCGGCGAAGCATCAGGCGATCTGCACGGAGCAAACCTGATAAAAGCCCTGAAAAAAAATGACCCTGAAGGCATCTTCCGTTTCTTTGGTGGGGATCTGATGCAACAGGAAGGCGGCACCCTTGTAAAACATTACCGCGATACAGCTTTTATGGGAGTGGCGGCCGTTGCGGCAAACCTGGGGAAAGTCCTGAAAAATATGTCGCTTTGTAAAAAAGATTTGCTCTCGTTCAGTCCCGATGTATTGATCCTGATTGACTTTCCCGGTTTCAACCTTCGCATGGCAGAATTTGCCAAAAAAAAAGGCATCCCTGTCGTTTACTATATTTCGCCAAAGATATGGGCCTGGAAAAAATCCCGGATCCATCAGATTAAGCAGTTCGTGTACAGGATGTTTGTTATTCTTCCTTTCGAAACATCCTATTACAGGGAGCGGGGCTACGAAGTGGAGTACCTTGGAAATCCCGTAGCCGATGCTGTATTTGCATGGGAAACGCACAAAACCTCATGGCCGGATTTTATTTCACGCAACCATCTGGAGGACAAACAAATACTTGCCCTGCTGCCGGGAAGCAGGAAGCAGGAAATTGCACTTTGCCTTCCCGAAATGATAGCAGCCGCCGCAAAATTTACCGGATACCAGATCGTCGTTTCGGCAGCGCCGGGCATTGATCCGGAATTTTACAGAAGTATTGAAGGCTGCCAGGCTCTGCCTCTTGTATCGGGCCAAACCTATGATCTGGTGCACCATTCTTCCGCCGCAGTGGTTGTATCGGGTACGGCAACACTTGAAACAGCGCTGATAGGAACACCCCAGGTTGTGGTTTATAAAACCGGAAACCTGACCTATCATGTGGGAAAGCACTTTGTCAAAGTCCGGTTCTTTTCCCTGCCCAATATCATCATGGAGGAGGAAATTGTAAAAGAGCTTTTGCAGTTTGACCTGACGGAAAAAATTACCCGCGAGCTTGACCTACTTCTGAACAATACAGACTACCGCAACCGGATGCTTGGCAACTATGCCCGGCTGAAGGGAAAAATCGGACCACCGGGAGTTTCGGAGAGAGTCGCCGGCCGTATAAGAGACTTTCTAAAGGAAAAAATGCACCGCTGATGAAAGGCATCCGGATTCTGCTGTTTTTTCTTTCGGCCAATCTGACGGCCCAGGAAGTCAGCATCGGGCTTTTTTATGCCGATGCCATACAGTCCTTTACAGTTTCTCCTGTGCGCAGCAAGTATGTTCTGTTCATTGACAGCATACCATCTGACACCCTGCGACCGGGAAACATTCTGTACATCAGCCTGATGAATGACAAACTCAGCATTCAGAGACCCGACAATCCGCCGGTAGGTTGCCTTACCATTGAGCTCGAAGCCCTTGACACCAATGGTATTTTCAGCATCCGACCGGCATTCCCGGCAAAAGAAAAACGGCTTTATGACGACAACGTTCATTTCAGAGCCGACGTAAACCGTATTCTTGCTGTAAACCGGGTGCAATTCGACAAATATATTGCAGGAGTGATTGAATCAGAAGGAGGAACAAAAGCCCACCCCGAGTATTACAAAGCACAGGCAGTACTTTGCCGCACCTATGCACTGGCCAATATTACCCGCCATAAGGAAGAAGGATTTGACCTGTGCGACGGTGTGCATTGCCAGGCCTACCTGAGCCGGAGCGATAAAAACGGGGAGATACTCAATGCCGTAAGGCAAACCCACGGGGAAGTTGCTGTATGGAATGATACCATACTGATTACCGCAGCTTTTCATTCCAACTGCGGCGGTGAAACCCAGAGCAGTACCGCAGAATGGGTGCTTGATATGCCCTATCTTCAACCCGTCAGAGACCCCTATTGCCGCGAATCGCGAAATGCCCGCTGGCAGAAAACTTTCACCCTCAGCGAATGGAAACAATATCTTACCGGAGCAGGTATTGTTCTAACTGACAGCTTCCCTCCTTCGCGGTTTAAATTCGTTCAGCTGCAAAGAAAACGCTTTTATCCGGCGGGAAACGATTCCTTACCCCTTCGTAAAATCCGCAATGATCTTGGCCTGCGTTCTTCCTTCTTCTCCGTCAGCTTCGTGCCTCCCGATAAGATTGTGCTTGATGGCCGCGGCTACGGTCACGGCATTGGACTCTGCCAGGAAGGGGCCATGCAAATGGCTTTGAAAGGATTTGACTACCGCGAAATTTTGTTTTTTTATTTTACCGGCATTTCCATAAAAAAATGGATTCAATAGTTCGCTTATATTTGCAAGCCTGAATAAAATAGACAGCCGGTTTGAAGAAATCAGAAAATGAAAGAAGCCGGCAGATTAACGAATTCTCCTATGAATGCCTTAATCGGAAAAGAGTTACGAAGCTTTTTCAGTTCCCTCACCGGGTACATTGCCATCATTGTTTTCCTTCTCACCAACGGGCTGTTGTTATGGGTCTTCCCAGGAAGCACGAATATCATGGACGGAGGTTTTGCCACCCTTGACAGTTTTTTCATGCTGGCCCCCTGGGTGTTTCTTATACTGATTCCGGCCATCACCATGCGCACCATCGCAGAAGAAAGGAAGACAGGCACAATTGAACTGCTCATTACCCGCCCCCTGAGCCTCTGGCAGATTATCCTGGCAAAGTATGCTGCTTCCCTTATGGTAGTCATCCTTTCCCTCCTGCCCGCTCTTATTTTCTTTTATTCGGTATATCACCTCGGCAATCCTCCTGGAAATATTGACATGGGCGGAACCTGGGGATCCTTCATCGGGCTCTTTCTGCTTGCTTCGGTGTATGCAGCCATTGGAATATTCTCCTCTTCACTTACCGAAAATCAGATAGTTGCCTTCCTCCTGTCCGCCGCCTTGTGTTTTTTTGTTTACACAGGTCTGGATCTTGTTTCTCAGATGCATCTGCCCGTTTTTTTGCAAAGCATCATACAATACCTTGGCATTGCTGAACATTACAGGAGTATGAGCCGCGGAGTGCTTGACTCCAGGGATCTTGTTTATTTTTTTGGAATCATTGCGCTTTTCATGGTATTTACCTATGAATCAATCAAAAACCGCAAATGGTAATGCGTAGTAAAAAGATACACCTCCCGGAAGAGTTTTTGTCAGGCAAATCGGCCGTTTTGTCTTACCTGATCCTGGGCATCATCATTATGCTGATGTTTCTTTCGCAGATTTATTTTGTGCGCCTTGATCTTACTTCGGAAAAAAGATACACCCTCTCGCCCGTAACAAAAGAAACCCTGAAAAACATGCCCGGAATGGCTTTTATCAGGGTATACCTCGACGGAGACCTTCCTCCGGAGTTCATAAAAATGCGGAACAGCATCCGCGAAATGCTCGATGAGTTCCGGGTATATGCCGGCGACCGCATCCAGTATCAGTTTGTGAATCCCATGGCGGGGAAAACACCCCAGGCAAGAAAAAACTTGATGCAGGAACTGGTCAATAAGGGCCTTCAGGTTACCAATGTCCAGGCTACTGATGAAGAAGGCGGGAAATCAGAAAAATACATTTTCCCCGGAGCCATTATCACATACAAAAACACCGAAGTGCCCCTCAATCTTTTGCAGAACAATCCGGGGCTGAGTGCTGAGGAAAACCTGAACAATTCCCTGCAATTGCTTGAATACAGGCTCATCAGCACCCTCCATACACTGGCTTCTGACACGGTTAAAAAGATTGCCTTCATTGAAGGACATGGCGAGTTTGATCAGTATCAAACGGCCGATATTTCAAGGGAATTATCGCTTTTCTTTCAGATTGACCGCGGAAAAATCAATGGCGTTGCCGGTTGCCTTGATCAGTATGTTGCCGTTATCATAGCCGGACCAACACAGCGCTTCAGTGAGGCCGACAAATTTGTTCTCGACCAGTATCTTATGCAGGGCGGGAAGATCCTCTTTTTTATCGACGGAGCCCGCATCAGTCTGGATAGCCTTCACGAATCCGCATCCGTTGCCCTGATGAACGATGTTAATCTGGACGATCAGTTGTTCCGTTACGGGGTCAGAATCAATCACAATCTGATTCAGGACATTCAGTGTGCCCTGATCCCGGTAAACACTGCCGTAGAAGGGCAGGCTGCCCGTTTTGTTCCCTTTCCGTGGTATTACTTCCCATTGCTTATACCCCGGCAGGATCACCCGGTTACCCGCACCATCAATCTGGTGCGATCTGAGTTTGCCAGTTCCATCGATACCCTTGCAGCAGCCAGCCTCCGAAAAACGATACTGCTTACCACCTCCCCTTTCACAAAGGTTTCCAATCTGCCCAATTATGTATCGCTTGAACAGGTGCGTAACGCACCCCGTAAAGAGGAATTCAACAGACAAAATCTGCCCGTGGCGGTTTTGGTTGAAGGCAGTTTCCCTTCTGTATTCCGGAACCGGATGCTCGAAGGACTGGGTATAAAAGGATCCTATCAGTTCAGGCCATCCGGACAATCCGGAGCAATTGTCGTTGTGTCGGATGCTGACATTATACGGAATGAAGTCCGGTTTGATGCCCGCGGCCCGCTGATTTCCCCCGCCGGCTTCGACCGGTACACCAACCAGATTTTTGGCAACAGGGAATTTGTGGTAAATACGCTGAATTACCTTACCGATGCATCAGGAATCATTCAACTGCGCAACAAGGAATTCAGGCTGCGTGTGCTCGATCGCAACAAGGTACGCAACGAACGGACAAAATGGCAAATCATCAATACGGTAGTACCTTCA
>JAAYUG010000054.1 GCA_012517825.1 Bacteroidales bacterium
AGACGTAACTGACTTTTCGGCCCTTCTGCGCGACAGCGTTGAAATTGTTTATCAGCATTCCGGATATGAAACCACTTCCGTGGGATGGGCGGTAACCATTGATTTTGAAATCACTACCGGACCTGAAATAGTTCATCCTCTTAGCATCACACCCCTGTGGAACGGATCATTCCCTTACGGAAATCCTGATGAAGATATTACAGACCTTCTCAAACCCATATCGTTTTCTTCTGCAGGAAAGGAAGGTTTTTACCGTATCCGCATCCAGCAAACCGGCCACGGAATGGACCAGCCGCGTGGATGCAGTGAGTTTTGCAGTCGATGGCGCGAAATTTTCCTTGATAACCGCATGATTGATCATCAGGAGCTATGGAAAGACTGCGGCGACAATCCTCTTTATCCTCAGGGCGGAACATGGATTTACGACCGTGCTCTCTGGTGCCCGGGGACTCTTCAACCGGCCCATTTTATTGATTTTGAAGCATCCCCCGGCGATCATACACTTCAGTTGCTTATGCAGCCATATAAGGCTACTGCCGATAAAAATGCTGCAGAAAATATTGCTTCCTTCCTTATTGCTTACTCACTTCCTTCAGCCCGAAACGATGTGGCCCTGGAAGAAATCCTGGTGCCCAGCAATAAACCCTGGCATAGAAGGTCGAACCCTTCCTGTTCCAATCCGGTTATCCGTATCAGGAATCTGGGAAGAAACCCTCTTCGCTCAGTGACAATTCAATATGGTGTAAAAGGCAGGAAACCTCAAACCTATGTCTGGAAAGGAAATCTTGGCTTTTACCGGAGCACTGAGGTTATCCTTCCGGGTGACATCCCCTGTCTCCCTGAAAAAGAAAGCTTTGAGGCAAGGTTGTCGCGCCCGAACGGGCAAAAAGATGCCTGGGAAGGGGACAACGTTATGAGTTCAGAATATGTCTCTCCTCCGGTAATTCCCTCCAGATTTATCCTTCAGTTTATGACCAACAACAAGCCGCAGGATAATACGGTATGGATTGAAAACGAGAAAAAGGAGACGGTGTATATTAAAAAGCCTGAACAACTGCAATCCCGAACCCTCTATCAGGACACCATTTCCCTCCAGCCCGGATGCTACACCCTCACCCTTGCTGATACGGCCGGAGATGGGCTGGAATTCTGGTATGAGCCTGAATCGGGTTACGGGTACATGCGCCTGCTCGATATGGAGGGACGGATTGTTCATGCCTTTGAAAGCGATTGCGGCAACGGAGAACGTTTTGCCTTTCAGGCATCCGAAAACTATGTATCCGACACTTCCCAAACCCAGTATGCTTTTATTTTATATCCCCGACGTACCAGAGATGACCTCACGCTTGATTTTCATTCAGATAAGCCCTCGCGGATGAGAGTTATCATAACTTCGGATGGAAAAGTTGTCGAAACACATTCATACGAAAAGGTTACCAGAGGCAGGTTTACGTATCATCTTGCCTATCTGCCCAGAGGGAGATATATTATTGAGGTATTAATGGACGATGTGAGCCAGTTCAAGAGAAGATTCAATCTTGAATAATCCCGGATTCTGCCAGTACCTAGTAACATATACCCCGGGATCTGTTTCCGATTGATTCGGGCAGGATTTATCCCGGTACTGAAGCTCAAACTTGTTGGTTAAGGAACAGTTCATTGCAGCTGCAATAATTCTTCGTATTAATAATGCGGAACATCATACTATGTATCTGCTTAAAGCCATTCCGTAGAAAATGCTAAATTTACCCACAGGTAAAATTTCTGCTTCAAATGAGTTTCCCTGAAAACAACCCGGATGTTGTTCCATTTCTTGATGAACTGCCCTTCTGGTCAGCTCCGTTTGGATTGGACCTGCTTGAAAGAGTAAAGCCCGGAATACACCTGAATGTGCTTGATGTAGGCACAGGAACAGGATTTCCGCTTATTGAACTGGCCATGCGCCTTGGCAAGACCTGCCAGTTTTATGGGATAGACCCCGCAGAGGCTGCGCTTGAAAGAGCAAGGGAAAAAGCTGATTTCTATGATTTGAACAACGTTTCATTTCATACCAGTAAAGCTGAGCACACCCCGTTTTCAGCGTCTTTTTTTCACCGCATCGTTTCGAATAATGGATTCAATAATGTTGACAACCTTGAACTGGCGCTGAAGGAAAGTTATCGCATAGCGGCTCCCCGCTGCCAGTTCATTATGACCATGAACACTTCCGGAACGATGATTGAATTCTACCGCTTGTTTGAAGAAGCTTTAAAAGAAGAAGGGCTTCCTGATTCAGTACAAAAAATGAAACAACATATTGCTGCGAAACGGCCGCACCTGAGCAAGGTTGTTTCTTTACTGCGCAAAGCGGGTTTCAGGCATATACGAAAGCACAGGAACAGTTTTACCTACCGGTTTACCGACGGCTCATCCATGTTGCAGCATGGTTTTATAAAACTGGCCTTCATGGAACCATGGAAAGAACTGGTGCCAATGGAAAAGCAGAAAACGGTTTTCAGCAAAACCGAACGGAAAATGAATGAAGAAGCCAGAAAAAATGGATTTTTCCAGCTGACAATTCCCTTTGTTATCATCGAAGCAGAAAAGAATACACGATGACCAGCAGAGATAGTATAATTCTGGGGGCAGGATTTCTGTTTCTTTTATGGTTTTCCTGGTGGTTTTCCATACGGGAAGGGCGATTTCATGGCATACCCAGGTTCTTTGGATTTTCAGGGCTTTTTCTTCTTACCTGGTTTAATTACCGTTTCTGGTTTCTGGATGCTTTTTCCTTCCGGCAGATTGTCTCCTGGCTAATGCTATTTCTTTCTCTTTATTATGTTGCCGGTGCGCTGTATTTTTATATCAAATATGCAAAGCCTGAAGGGATGCCTGAAAATACAACCCGGCTTATTTCAGAAGGTATTTACCGTTATCTGAGGCATCCAATGTACGGATCCCTAATTTTTCTTGCACTGGGTGTTTTCCTTAAACATCCAGATCTGCGCTCTTCAATTCTTGCTACGCTTTGTGTTGTTGCCTTTTACATAACAGCACCGGTGGAAGAAGGCGAAATGATAGGCAAATTCGGTTCAGATTACGAAAGGTACCGTAAAAACACCGGAATGTTCCTGCCCAAAATATTCCCATTGTTCAAAAACTGTAAGCAATAGTATTTTCGCTATGGGAGTGATTCCTGCAGATATCAGGGCCGTGATTTTCGACATGGATGGAGTGATTGTTGACAGTGAACATCTGCATTACGAAACCGATTCGCGCATTTTTGAACATTTCTGCATTAAGGTGCAGGAAAAGGAAAGGCATCAGTTTGTCGGCATGTCGGTTCAGAAGTTCTATGAAACAATTTGCTCGCAGTATGCCCCCCATCTTTCTCCGGAATATATGATTGAATTCGACAGGAAATACCGTGCATGGTTCTTCCGGCATGCCGAAATAAGGGCAAATGATCATATAACCGAATTGCTCAACCATCTGAAAAAGCGGAAAATCAAAACAGCGCTGGCTTCGGGTTCATCCCGGGAATTGATTGAGATTATCCTCCGGAGACTTGGCCTGCTTGATGCATTTGACGTTGTGCTGAGTTCCGAGTGGGTTCCGAGGCCAAAACCATGGCCGGATGTGTTTCTCAGGGCAGCGGAATTGCTTGATACTCCGCCTGATCAATGCATGGTTATTGAGGATTCAGCGCTGGGAATTCAGGCAGCCAGGGCGGCAGGGATGTTCAGTATAGGGTATTCAGGGGAAAACGCCCACCATCAGGATCTTTCAGGTGCTGATCGGACCATAGAATCCTTTCTCTCTCTCTTCAGAGAATAACAATAATACGACCCCTTCAGGCTCTTTTCATGCTCGAATGTTTCAAAACGCTGCAAGAATTTAACCCATCGGTATTCCAACTTTGTCACTTTATCTGATTATGATATTATCCCGAAGGGATGGCATTATTGCAGAAAATGAACAAAAAAGAAAAACAAGCACCCTGAAGGGGTTAATTATAAAGTGATCTAACGGAACCATAACCCAGCACCGTTATGGTTCGGTATTTTCATTCTCCACTCGGAACTATTTATTCACATGTCAATGTCATAATTCCATAGGCAGGCAAAGCAAGGGTTGCATCAGAAGACAGTTTGCCAGGATGGTTTGCAATATACAACTCCTCGGGATGGAATTTTCCCCATTTTATTGTAAACTCCACCGGTTTGCCGCTCATATTAAACAGCCGCATTTGCCGAATCTTACCATTCGGGCCCGTCTGAATACCGGTTACGTTCACCTCGGGTGCACTTAACAGAAAGAGAGGTTCCAGCGGGATCTGGTTTTCACCAACCATTCGCGTCAGCAAGGGATAATCCTGCTCATAGCCGAACCGATAAACACCGGCAGAACGGAACATTTCATGAGGCTGAAGCGCATAACTGAATTCTGTCCACCCCTCCTGATCGGCCTTATAATTGGTATGCCAGTAATTGTTCATCACAAACGAATAAGCCACAGAACCGTCGGGCGTTGCAGTTTTCCATCCACGCGGTCCGCTGTTGTGGCCTGTTTCATCAGATATTTCTCCAAATTCAACCAGAGGTGCCTCGCAAGTAGCAAGGGTAATTCCATAATCCTGCGCTGAAAAATCAACCCATCGTTGTACGGAAAAGAAATCTCTGCAGGCTCCCGCGAGCTGATCACAATCAGGGCGCACCATGCCCCACCCGATATCGTACCTTACAACCGGCTTATCCACTTTGAAGGGAAAGGCAAAATAGCAGGCTTCCTTCTCTCTGCGGGCAATTTTATTGATCCGGTTAGTGATTAATACATAATCCAAACCTTCCAGCAAACTAATTTCCCTGACAACTTTCTCCACTCCTTCCGATTTTGCGGTAACCTCAATGGTTTGCACCAGAGGCCCTAAATCTTTTATCCGTACCCTGATGTCGGAAGGAACAAAAGCCCGGTCGGGCGACAATCCCTTGATGTAAACGAAACCGTTAATCCCTCCGTATAAACCTGCATCGGCATATTCCCTTCCGGTGGTCAGATCAAGCAGGCTGCTGATGCTTCCGTTCAGGGTATCGATGAGCAAACGGAAGCGGGAATTCTGAATGCCGTTATTTATCTGAGGGAAATTTGTTTTAACAGAAGGCTCTGTTGCAGACAGCCGATACAATTTTGAACCCAGCGGTGGTACCTTATCGGCAAGAAAAGCTATTTCTCCCGTACTGAGCATCTGAGACGCAACAGGCTTGCCATCGGCGGTAACAATGCTCTTATATTTTGCCGGATCCGGATTCTTTATGCGCACAATGCCTGTTCTTGGCCATGACAGAGTATTGATTACTTCAACGATTGAACCGCCCTGCCCCTTCTGATTTACCGTCAGGGCTTCCGTAAGCAATTTTTGCGAGAGCCGGTCAGCCTCCAGGGCAAACTGTTGCTTGATGTGCCATTGTCCCTTAACACCCGCATTATCAGGGTCGCTAACACTGTTCCATGCTCCCCAGGTATGCTCTGTGTACAAATGGATGTTTTTCCATACGGTTTCCAGCGTATCCCTGTTCAGCGAAAATCCGGTCAAAGATGAAACCACCTCAGCCTGAATGGCACGGTCGGAGGCTTTTCTGTTCAATCCGGTTTCCCGCGCCGTTGAAGCGGCTCCATCTTCCCAGTAAGGAGTAAAATCGCCTGCAAATGCAGGAAGATCGGCTCCATATTCTCTTTCAAATTTGCTGAACATGGCTTCGGTAGTTCCAATCACCAGTCTGGGAGTAATATATTTGTCATTCCATTCCCTCACAAAATCTGACAAGGTCGGATCGACGGGTCCGTTATCGGAATAGACAGTGTACCGTATCTGCACCATTTTGTAAGGATAATTGTTCAAAGCCAGTTCATCAAGGTAGGCAAACAGTCGATTGGAAAAGTCGTGGTTCGTCCTGAGAGATCTGGTTTGATGGAACATGGAATATCCTTTTCCGGCCATCCAGAACAACACTTTACCCGTACCATCAGGAGACACCCACCAGAATGGCCGATCGCCCCAGGCATTATTCGAATGCCCTACCCGGTCGCCCGTATTCGGCCCGCTGGTAAAATAGCGAATACCTTTATGCTGCAACGCAGGAACAAGGCCCCATGAAAATCCTGGTACATCGGATACCATGGCTGTGCTTACCGGGAGGTGGTACTGATCCCGGAGGTAGCAGGCCACATCGGTTAGCCGCATAAGTTCTTCCGGCCGGGCAAGGCCTGTAAGCGGATTGTCGTAAAGAGCCTGTAATCCCATCTGTCCGTCTCGTACAGCCTGCAGAAATTCTTCCTTTTCCTGTGCGGAAGCCTGCTGTAAAAATGCATCAGCGGCCCACATTATTTCGGTATTCCACTTAAAACGTGCTTCTTCGGGGTATGAGGCGGTTTTTTTTATCAGCTGCAGTGCTTCCCGAATATTGCGAATCTGAAGAGCCAGAATATTAGGCTGTAAATCGGTATACCCAATGTCGTTATGAGAATGATGAATAATCCATATTTCCCGCTTATCAACCGGTTTCAGCCCAACGGAAAGAATCTGAGGTTTATTGTTGTTGATCCTGACAGGAAACTCCCATACGGTATCCTTTTTAACTTCGGGCACATATACTTCCAGACTGTTATATCCCAGCCTGAGAGGAAGCCGGGTTATTTCACCCCGAAATCCTTTAATTTCGAGTTTCCCTGTGTTTTCGGGATAATCGACATCGAGCCGGATGACCTGCCAGGCTGAATTGCCTTTTTTTACAAGGGCGTGCACCATATTCGCCTTAACCGACTCGTGCAGGGAATGCCGGAACGTCATGTACCAGTCGCCGTCGTTCATAGCATGGCCTGTAACTCCTAACATAAGAGGCTTACCTGCCAGTTCGGGCCGGAAGGGAATGGTCAGAAGAAAATATCCGAAGGCATCGGATACATGATCAATCCATACATGCTTGTAGGAAAGGGTAATTCCACCCTCCCCCTTTACGGTCCACGCCGAAGTATCACAGCCCGGATGGGTGACAAACGTAAGCACCTTTTTGCCATTGACAAAAAAGTCAAAGTACCGGTCTGCATCGGAAGTTCCGGTTGAGAAACCTCCTATCCATCTGAAAGATACTTCCTGTGACTTCCAATTTACCGGTATGGCTTCGGTTTCCCATGCAATTGACATCTGCCCGGTATTGCATCGGGTAAGCAAAGCAGAACTTGCAAATGGATGAAATGAATGATACGAAAGAACATCACCTGAAACATCTTTTTCATATCCGCTCAACACCTTTCCTTCTTCCCTGGCAAAAGAACCTGTGTATCGGATAAAAATCAACGACAAAACGAAAAACCAGTATTTCATAAAGCAATTTTTAATCCTCAACATTTATAAAAAAAAATGAATGCAATAAGATTAAGAAAAAGCGTAGAAAAGTAAAAAAAATAATTCTACTGGCAATTGCTAAATATCATTTTGTAAATTTAGGCTTCCTTTTTAACCTGTACTATTATGAAATCTTTTCCACTCCGGAACCTTTTCCGATTCTTTGTTGTGCTGACAGCCCTGGCGCTCTTTCCATCGTGCGGAAAGAATGGCTGGTGGAACCAGCAGAAGACGTTTACCATTCACAAAGGTGTGAATATAAGCCACTGGCTTTCGCAGAGCAACCGGCGAGGCGAAGCGCGTGACACATTCTTTACCGAAAAAGATGTGGCCTTTATTGCTTCCTGCGGCTATGACCACATCAGGTTGCCCATTGATGAAGAGCAGATGTGGACGCCGGAAGGACAAAAAATCGATACAGCTTTCCGTCTTCTTCACAATGCTCTGGCCTGGTGTGAGAAATACCACCTGCGCACCATTGTGGACCTGCACATTATCCGTTCCCATCATTTCCTGATGCAGGCACCGCCTTTATGGACCGACCCGGCCGAGCAGGACAAATTTATCCGGTTGTGGAAAGACCTTTCGGCGGAACTTTCGAAATATCCTGTAAACAGAATTGCTTACGAGCTGATGAATGAAGCTGTTGCCCCGGACCCTGAAATGTGGAATAAGCTGATTGAACGTACAGTTGCTGAGCTAAGAAAAACCGAACCGCTGCGTAAAATAGTGATCGGTTCGAACCGCTGGCAGAGTGCTTCCACCTTCGATCAGTTGCGGGTTCCCGCCAACGACACTAACATCATACTGAGTTTCCATTTTTATCATCCGCTGGCTCTTACCCATTATAAAGCCGGCTGGACAAAAGTGGGCGAGTACAATGGCCCTGTGAAGTACCCGGGAATAACGGTTGAGGAAAATGACATGAAAGGTCTGCCTGAGGATCTGGTTCAGGCTTTGAGGTACGAAAACGGAAACTTCAATAAAGATACCTTCCTCATCATGATAAGAAAGCCGCTGCATCTTGCCGACAGCCTGAAATTGCCCCTGTACTGCGGCGAATTTGGCTGTCTTCCTTCGGCACCAAGAGAAATGCGTTTGCAGTGGTATAAAGATATGGTCAGCCTTCTGGAAGAAAACAACATCGCCTGGGCAAACTGGGATTATAAGGGGGGATTCGGGATTGTTTTCAAAGGGGAACCGGATAAGGAGCTTATAAAGATACTTACCGGAGTAACTGTTCAATAAGCCCAATCTGATACTGATATAAAATACCAAAGGAGGCTCCCTGGCCTCCTTTGCATTCTACTGACTATCCGCCTTTCGCAGGATGCGGCAACCAAAAACCCCGCCTGCCATGCTATTGGGATATGCCCTGAAGGTTACGCAAACTTTCTTTTTGCCTTTCACAGCCTCCACAGGGATAGGATAGGTTTTATTGTAGAACCGGTTCGGGCTTTGTCCGGTGAGCATTTCATCGGCAATTTTCACCGAATCAATCCAGATTTCAAATTTCCGGCCAGAATCATTCCCCCAGTAAGTGCACCAAAGCTCCAGCTGGCTGGTTTCATCAACTGCCATATCATAACGAAACCACCCTCCATCACGGGCATCCCGGTAGACTTTATCACCAAATTCCCCGTCGTAGGTATTGATCCCCTCAAAATTATGATCGACTTCTGACCGTGAATCTCCTGTTTTCACATAATCAACTGTACGCCGGGCAATTTCCTCTTCTTCCCGTTTCATCAGCTCATATTCACGCTTTTTGTCTTCCCAATCCTTTGCGGTAACAAAATCCCAGTAAACAGTATAATGTTGCTGTCCATATACTTTGAAAAAGGGCATGAGCTCACAGTCTGATGGCCTTCCTACCCCGGAAGTTTTAAAAGCAAGTGGTTTACCTTCTACAGGAACCAGCCACTGACTGACAGGCTTTCCTTCCGTAATCAGAACAGGAATATTTATGGGATCAGGACGAACCGGACCAAACACTCCTGCCAGCACCACAGGGCCGTATAGAATAGCTGCTCGGGAAGGATTGTCCGGCATTGGTTCCATATGAAGGTCCATACCGAATTCAACTCTAATAATATCTCCGTTTTTCCACTGGCGCAAAATTCTTATGTAGCTTCCGGGTTTTTCCCTAACCGGTAATACCCTGCCGTTGACAGTAATATGTATCCTTACTGCCCACGAAGGATAACGGAGGTATATGGGCAAAGACAAAGGATTGGTCAGTCCTACTGTCAATGTGGTGGATGGTTCATCAGGATACCTGTTTTCCTGGCGGAGCGTTAGATTATTTTCTTTCCAGTTCAGCTCGGAAGGTATAAAAAGGTTAACGATCAGCCCTCCATCGGAGGATTTATAATAAATTCCTTCTCCATACTTTGCATGGTTCTCAAAACCAGTTCCGACACAACACCAAAATGAATTGAATTTGTCGCTGTACATCTTTTTATCGCCCGGCCGAAGGGAAACATAATAACATACATTCCCGTCTTCCGGATTTTGTGAGGCAAGTATGTGGTTATACAGTGCTCTTTCATAATAGTCAGCATACTTTACATCTGCTTCCCAGCAAAAGAGGTGACGGGTGAGTTTTAACATGTTATAAGTATTGCATGTTTCGGTGGTATTGCTGCTCAACCGATCCGATAGTTTACCCGGAGGGCCAAAATATTCACCGTCACTGTTTCCTCCGATAGCATAGGTATGGTTTTTGAGAACAGTTTCCCAGAAAAATTTCGCGATCTCTCTTTCTTTTTCATTTCCGGTGATTTCGTATCCCCGTGCCTCACCAATAATCTTCGGAATCTGAGTATTGGCATGAAGCCCGGCCAGATTATCCTTTCCTTCAGCCAGTGGATCAAGCACAGCATGATGATAGAATTTTTCAGCCAGAAGCCGGTACTTTCCATTGCCTGTTACTGAATACAGATTATACATAACTTCACTCATTCCCCCGAATTCAGTTCGCAGCATTTTCTGAATCTGTTCATCAGAAAGCGGAGCAAGTTTATTGTATGCCCAGTCTGCCATTTTCTGTACTACCTCAAAAGCCTGCACGTTATCGCATATCAGGTACATGTCCAATAATCCGGCATATATTTTATGCAAGGTATACCAGGGAGCCCAAACCCCCGTTCCATCAATAACACGTTTAATAAAATATTCAGGAAAAGCTGCAAGGTATCCTGATGAACCAAGTGCTTCCTGGCATTCGGCCAGACCCGCCACCAGAGCGGCTCCCTTATTTCTGTAGACTGTATCTCCTGTCGAAGCATACATCATGGCGAGGGCTGAGAGAATATGCCCCAGCGAATGCCCTCTGAGTTCACAGTCAAGCTCTTCCCAACCGCCGTATGCTTTTGCTGTGGTCTTAAGTCCTGCATTAACCCTGTAATTGTGCAACAGGCGGTTATTATCCAGGCTCAGCAACCAGGTCTGATCACGTTCCATTGCTTCTTTAAAAGGACTGTCAAGAAGTCTGACATCCGACAGGTTAAAAGCTTCTGCCATGGTTTTTTTTGCCAGAGGAACCCTGATCTTGGAGGCAAATTGACCGGGATACTGCGCAGGTGCAAGGCATAAGACAAAAAAACCCGCAATAAAAAGAACGTACCGCTTCATAGATAAAAATCTGCTTGAAAAGTTATTAAGTCAATTATTTCCGGGCATACACATTGGTTCTTTTATCCCTGATCACTCCTTTCCAGTTCATCCCGAAAGCAAAATCATAGGTATGGCCTTCTGAATCAGTGTAACATTCCATATCAAACGGTACATCTTCGTTCTGTTTTTCTACTGTTTTCATATTGGCCGGCATTTGCATCGGAAGAAGTCCCGAAGGTTCTGCATTTCCGCTGATAATGTCAAGTATTGCCTGATCCTGGACTCCGAAATGGACAAGGATAGCGCCTGCCTGCGGTTCAAATTCGGCAAATACCATCGGATTTGACATTCTGACTATAACAATGACCGGCTTCCCTTTCATTTTCCGGCTGGTTTCGTTAATCATTTTCAGATCATAAATGTTCCTTGCCTGCACTGTTTTTCCCTTGTAAGTGCGGTTGGTGAATTTTTCCAGCGGATCTCCTCCGGCAATACTCGGATCGCGGGCATCAACTGCCGTGTAAGGCCCATATTGCAGGCTAATAGGAAAATAACCATTCCCACCTGACTTTACATCTTCCGGCTGATAACCTCGCCCTGTCTCCGGATTAGTAACAAATACCAGAGCCGCATCTGCCTCCTGGGCATTACCGGCAATTTCGAAATATTTTCTCACAATATCCATATTTACCGGGTATTCTTTCCGTTCAGGAACAGGATTGCCAAACCAATCCTGGCCAGCAGGAAGGTAACGTTCAGGAACAAAAACTTTGATGCCTTTCCGGAGCGGAAGAATCTGTCCCCTGTTTTTTAACAGAACAACAGACTTTAGCTGGGCTTCATAACCGGCTTTCATGAAATCGGGATTTCCGACAATTTGAGCTGATCTGGCTGGATCGAGATAGGGATTTTCAAACAAGCCTGTTCGGAACATATTCAGAAGAAGACGAACAGCAGATTCTTCGAATCGTTTTCTCATAAATGATTCACCATGTTCTGCCATTCCAATTTTGTATGCTTCAATGACCGGTTCTGCCCTGTTGTTTCCGCCAAACTGATCTATACCCACCATCATCAGCCGGTAATGCCTTTGTGCTACAGTATATCCTTTTTCAAGGCCCCAGCACCGGCCACCAAGGAACATATTGGCTATAACGGGACTTTCATCTGCTGTGATTCCCCAATCGGTGCAAACTACACCCTGGTAGTTGTATTTGCCTCGGAGGAGATCGTTGATCATATATTTGCTGTACGAATTACCTACGTTTTCATGATATACTGTGTCCTGACCGTAAGAAATAGTATAGTATGGCATAATAGCAGCGGCTGAACCGGTTTTCTCACCAAGTTTAAACGCACCTTCCGTAAACGGAATCAGATGTTCAGCAAAGTTGTTTCCGGGGTAAACGGCGTATTTTCCATAAGCAAAATGGGCATCACGTCCACCTTCACCTGTCCCTCCTCCCGGCCAGTGTTTTGCCATGGCGTTTACACTGGCAAAACCCCACCCATCAGAGATTTCGCTGGTATCATAGGAGGTCTGGAATCCGTCAATATAAGCTCTGGCAAGATCTGAAGACAATTTTGAACTTTCGCCGAATGTGCCGCTCACTCTGGACCACCGTGGATCCGTAGCAAGGTCTATTTGCGGTGAAAGAGCTGTGGCAATACCAAGGGCCCGATATTCAAGGGCAGCAATTTGCCCGAACTGTCTGACAATTTCGGGATCAAATGTAGCCGCCAGACCCAATGGTTCAGGCCACATGGAAATTCTGCCTCCCGCACCGGCATTATATTCTGCAGAGGCGACAACTCCATGACGTGGGTCTGAACTGATATTCACGGGTATACCCAAACCAAGGCCTTCGGTTAAGGACTGCATCTTATTGTTCCATCGGGCTGCCACTTCAGGACTTTCAACGGAAGTAACAAGTACATGCCGTACATTGTCTTTTGAAAGGAATTCAATCTGTGCATCCGATAAATCAGCCGGGTCAGCACCGCTCTCCTCAAAAGGTTTCCCCTTGTACGTACCTCCCATAAAACCACGTCCCCTGGAAGGCACTGCCTGATGAGAACTGTACAGCATCAGACCGGCAATCTGCTCAACTGACATTCTGGATGCCAGATCCCTGGCTCTCTCAGCAGCCGGCAAACGCCAGTCCTCATACGGATCCAGCTTCCCGTTCCTGTTCAGATCTTTAAACGCAAAACCCGATGTGGTAATGATCTTCATTTCCGATTGTTTAGAATATCCCAGGGTTAGCCCGCCCTTGTTTTTCACAACAATAAAATCGCCCCGATCTGTTGCCGTCCACTTTTTACAACCCGTGAAAGAAAAAATTGCGGTGAGAATAAACAGAATAAGAATTCTTCCGGAATTCGAAAACGGCATATGCCATTTTAATGTTGTTTTTGTTTTCATTTTATGATTTCCGTTTGTTTAAACTGGGAAAAACAAATATATTCAATCCGGAAGACTTTAAGAAAATTTGCCCTTTAAAAGGCTTTTATTATCGTCTAAACGATAAAATGTCCCCCCCGAAATGATAATTTGTCCCCTTAAAAACTATTTTGAACCTTACCTTTGTATGCATGATGGCGACAAAAAAAGTTCTTATTCTGTCCCTTTTAATTTTGGTATGGGCCGGACGTGTCCAGGCTACAGTGTATTTTGTTTCTCCCTCCGGATCGGACGAGAATGACGGATTGTCACCGGAACATCCTCTTCAATCCATTCAGCTTGCAGTGAACCGGTCTGCTCCGGGAGACTATATTCTTCTCAGAGGAGGAATCTATTCCCTTACTCAGAAGATTTCCGTTCCGAAAAGCAAAAGCGGCACAGCGCAAAAACCGGTTAGGCTGTGGGCCTACCCTAATGAACATCCGGTTCTTGATTTTTCCCGTCAAGCCTACAACAGTTCCAACCGGGGCATTGAAGTAGGAGCCGATTACTGGCACTTCAAAGGTCTGGAAATATACGCAGCGGGCGATAACGGAATGTACTTTTCAGGAGCTCATCATAACCGGGTTGAGAATTGCACTTTCCATCATAACCGCGATTCAGGACTGCAAATCAGCGGAGGAAGCAGTTACAATGAAGTAATGAATTGCGACTCGTATCTGAACATTGATTCACTCACAAACGAAAATGCAGACGGTTTTGCCGCCAAACTTGACATTGGTCCGGGAAATTCATTTTACGGATGCCGCTCATGGAACAACCTTGACGACGGCTGGGATCTTTATGAAGGACAATACCCTGTTACATTAAGCCATTGCTGGGCCTTCCGGAATGGGTTTCTTGGCGACAATATAGCAGGTCTGGGAGACGGTAACGGATTCAAACTGGGCGGAAATTATGTTCCTGCCAATCATATTGTTACCAATTGCATTTCTTTCCTGAACGGAGCCAAAGGATTCGACCATAATCATAATACCGGAAGTATAACCCTGCTAAACTGCACTTCCTGGAAAAACGGGCAGATAATCAGCAAACCCAACTATCAGCTGTCGGAAGGTACTCATAGTATTAAAAACTCCATCTCTTTTCAAAGCAAGTCTTCTGATGCTTTTGGAAATACTCTCCAGGAAAAAAACAGCTGGCAGGGATTTTCTGTTTCAGCCGAAGATTTTATCAGTTTGAATGATACGCTTGCCTTCCTGCCCAGGTATCCTGACGGGGTACTGCCTGATATTCCCTTTCTGCGGCTGACAGAAACAAGCGATATGATTGACGGCGGTACGGATGTTGGTCTTCCGTTTAACGGCATGGCTCCTGATCTGGGAGCTTTTGAAACCGGAGAGGAATGGCAGAACGAAAGGGTCAAAATAACTTTCCAGACTGAAGGAAATGGCTATGTATTTCCCGATTCGGGGTGGTACAGGAAAGGAACGGAATTATCCCTGTACGCCCTCGCCGGTAATGGCTGGGTATTTTATGAATGGTCGGGCGATGTACAGGGTTCGTCTGGCAGTAAAATAATCCGAGTTGACTCTGCCATGAATATTATTGCACGTTTTGTTCCTGACACGTTTACGTATTATACATTGAATATCAGGGTTGACGGCCGCGGCCAGGTTGAGGGAATTCCTGCTGAAAATTCTGTGCGAAACGGAACATCCGTATCACTTACTGCTATTCCTTCGTCAGGATGGTATTTTTCAGGATGGAATGGAGATTATGCAGGACAGCAGAATCCTCTCTCATTTGATGTGACCAGTGCTGTGAATATTACGGCAGTTTTTCTGCCCCTGAATGATTCACTGTATGAGGCCGAAAATGCCACATTGTTTAATGCTGTCAAAGCCTCCGAGTATCCCGGCTACTCGGGAGAGGGTTATGCTGCTTACAGCAACCTGTATGGAGCCTATGTTGAATTCGAGGTATTCACGCAGGAAGATGCACTGAAAACAATAACTGTCACCTATTCAAGTGAAGCCAATGCCACCATGAAGGTGTTGGTGAACGGATCTGTGGTACTGCCCTCTTTTGCCTTGCCATCAACCGGTTCTTTCGGAACCTGGAAGCGGGTTCAGATTACTCTGTCTCTCAAAAGCGGAATTAACTCGGTCCGGTTCATTCTTACCTCAACAACAGGAGGTCCGCATATTGACAAAATATCCTTCTTTGAAACCGCTTCGGATATTAGTACTCCAGCCACTCAGTTACTGCTGACCATCTATCCAAATCCCGCTTTCGACAGGGTATTTCTTAAAATTGTCTCAGGTAAACCAGAAAAGATAGAATTCTCAGTATCCAATCCCGCCGGGAATACCCTGCTGCAAAATTCCTACCTTATTTCGGGAGGTCTCTCCGTCATCGCTTTCCCGGTTGATATGCTACCCAAAGGTATCTATATTGTTCGGTGGAAAACAGGGTCGAACGAGGGTGCACAAAAACTGCTGATTATCAGATAAGTTTATTCAGGATTCTGCATTACGAATTCCAGCAAACATGTTTTTGAGTATTGGTACCTGGTTTAATCCGGCAGAAATGAATTAAAAACGGAGGGGAATGCGCAACATGGATTTACCCATCTTTCTCCGTTTTTACTGCTGAAAAACCATTTTTATTCCGGTATTCGGTGGGGGTCATCCCGTACAGATCACGGAAGCATTTCCGGAAATATTTTTCGTCATTAAATCCGCACAAATAAGCAATCTCGGAAACATTATATCCCGGAGCCAAAAGGTATTTAGCCGCAATTTTAAGTCGCATCTGCCTTAGAAATTCAACAGGGCTAAGGCCCGTAAAACTTTTAATCTTGTTATAAAATACGGTTCGCCCACATCCAGATAATTCGACCAGTTTTTCCACATTAAAATCCGGGTTAGAATAATTTTCACCAATAAGGGAAATTATTTTCCGGATAAATTCTTCATCACGCGAGGTAATTTTCAGATCTCCGGGTTCCAGAATATTCTTATCGGCAACTTTCTGGAAAATCATTGCTCTCTGCTTTATGAGCGTGGTGGCAAGTTCTTTGAGATACACAGCATGAAACGGCTTAAGTACATAGGCTTCCGCACCTGTCTTTATTCCTTCGATCTGTTCTTCAATATCCGATAAAGCGGTAAGCAAAATAACAGGAATATGACTGGTCCTGAAATCTTCCTTAATTCTGCGGGTCATTTCGAGCCCGTCCAGCTCCGGCATCATTATATCGGCAATAATCAGATCGGGCAATTCTTTTCTGACTATTTCCAGACCTTCCTTGCCGTTGGAAGCACTAACAACATAAAACCTTTCCGAGAGAACGGATGAAACATAGTCCAGGATTTCATGATTATCTTCAACAACGACGATCTTGCTTCCCGGACTTTTTGACACCAATGGTTCAGGAACAGATTCGTCAGAAAGATCAACATCCGGAATAACAGAAATGGCCGGTTGAGCTTCCTCACACAATTCTTCCTGTTTAAAGTGATCTTTACCAAGAGGAAGCCTCAGGGTAAATACACTTCCTGTCTCCGGGATACTTTCCACAAGAATATCGCCGGAATGAAGCAGGGCCAGTTCTTTTGACAAGGCAAGACCCAGGCCGGTGCTGGAAAAGTATTTCCTTTCGGCTGAAAATGAAGTATAGCGGCTGAAGATCAGAGGAATTTTATCAGCAGGTATCCCGGGACCCTGATCGGCAATGACAGTATCAAAACAACCGTTTTTTTCATTCACTCCCAGCGTTACGCTGATAGTTCCACCAGAAGGCGTGAATTTAAATGCATTCGACAACAAGTTGAACAATATTGAATCAACTTTCTCAGGGTCAATCCAGACCTCAATGGTATTATCAGGAATCTCATTAACAAAGCGGATTCCTTTCCGCTCTGCCATATGGTCAAAATTTCTGCATACTTCCTTAAGAAATTCCGGATAATTCACCTTATGAACCCGGAGAGTCATTTTGTTGTTTTGTATCTTACGGAAATCAAGCAATTGATTTATCAGACGGAGCATGCGCTGCCCGTTCCGGTACATGATATCAACAGGCCGCTGCAATTGCACAGGCAGATGCTCGTACCTTCTGATATCCTCAAGAGGACCAAGGATTAAAGTCAGAGGTGTCCGTATTTCGTGCGAAATATTTGTAAAGAACTGAAGTTTGATTTCGTTAACTCTTCTTTCAACGCGCAATTCATTGCGAAGATGAATGTAACGGACGATAATCCGCCGGCTCATCTCTGCCAGGAAAAGAAACATAATGAAATAGGAAAGATAAGCATACCATGTCTTCCACCATGGTGGCAAAACGGTAATTCTCAATGAAAGAGGAACAGGAGTCCATGTCCCGTCGGAACCGGCACCTTTCAATTTGAAAATATAATCCCCTGGTGGAATATTTGTATAGGTAGCCCTTCGCTGACCTTTGACCATATTCCAGCCTTTATCGAAATTTTCCAGCATGAAGGCATATTGATTCTTTTCCGGATCAAAAAAACTAAGGGCAGCATAATCAATACTGAAACTGGACTGATTATAACGGAGTACTATCTTTTGTGCCGTTTCGATTGTTGTTTTCAGAGGAGAATCAGGATCATTAAAGCTGACGTCCTTATTGAACAACTGAAAATTTGTGAGTACCAGGGGAGGAGCAATCCCGTTTCCCTTTGAAACAGCCGGAGTAACAATGAGCAAACCATCATTGGCACCAAAAAGAAGCAGCCCTGATCGGGTTCTGCAACAGGCATTCTCATTGAATGATGCCGAAACCAGACCATTGTTTTCGTTATAGCTCTCAAATTTTTCCTCATGAACATCAAACCGAGACAACCCATTCTCTGTACTTAACCACAGATAACCGTTTTTGTCTTCAAGAATTCCAAACACCGCATCATTTGCAAGCCCTGACAATTGGGTGTAACGTTTGAATTTACCCTCACCTGTATAAAGATTCAATCCGCCACCGAACGTCCCAAACCAGAGCCTCTTACGGGAATCTTCATAAATGTGAATTACATCGTTGTAACTCAGGCTGGAACGGTTTTGCGGATTGTACCTGAAATTTTCAAATATGGCAGAATCCTTCAGGCTATGATTACGCAGGCAATTTACACCGAATATTGTAGCAATCCATAGATTTCCTTCCGAATCTTCGAAAACCTGACGAACCACATCACTGGAAAGATTACTGTTTTTCCGGTTTATGTGCCGGCATCGCAGGCGCTCATGATCCCGGCCCGTCACCAGATTCAAACCGTCACCGTAAGTTCCTATCCATATTCTGTTTTGCCTGTCTTCGAGGATTGAATATATCATATCGCCAGAAAGAGAAGTGGAATCAGCGGAGTCATGACGATAAATGTCAAACTTCAGCTTACGGTAATCGCCTTTTGCATCTTTCAGGCAGGTCCGGCTGACGGCAACTCCTCCTCCCTTGGATCCCAGCCAAAGATATCCCTTGCTGTCTTCAAGGATGGTGTAAACATTATAAACCGGCACATTTCCTTTGACAAGAGGTATGTTGTCAAAAACGGCCTGCAGCGTAAAGTTCTCATCATATACATACAGCTTACCCGACTTAGTCGCTACCCATATTTTATTGTTGCTATCCTGAAAAATACACCGGATCACGTTTTCAGATATATCATTGATCTGAATTTTAGGAAAGATGTGCCTGAACGAATTGTTGGCCGGAATTACCTTATTGATACCTCCGTTAGATTGCCCGGTTCCTACCCATAAAAGCCCCGATTTATCTTCTGTAATGCAATGAACAAAATTGGACGATATGGTTTTGGGGTCAACCGGATTATTCCTGAAAAAACGGAACTGATCAGACATACGGTCATAAAGAGCCAAACCTCCTCCATGGAGGCCGATCCATAGATTTCCTTTGCTGTCTTCAAAGAAATACTGCCGCTCGTCATCAATCAATGGCTGAATATCTACAGGAGTAAGCGTATATGTCCGATGAACACCGGAAGCTGGGTCAATGCGGCTGACACCAAATTTGTTGGTATTGACCCAGAACATACCCTGACGGTCTTCATAAATTCGGGTAATTTTTTTGCCTGGCAGACTGAAATGCGATATGTTCCGATCTGCAGGACGAATAATATACAAGCCATCAGATCCTGTACCTGCAGCTATATACCCATTTTTCCCATACACCAATAACGTGATTTCCTCCCGTTCTGGCAGTTTTGCATCCCTGATAAATTTCTTTTCTGCAGAAGAGTAGAGGATGATTCCGTTCTTTCGTGTACCAAACCATACTTCATTATCAGTGGCCGCTCCAGCTGTAAATTCTTCATTTACCAGAAAATGTTGAAACTCGTTCTCTCCCGACATTCTGGCCGAAGCCGGAAAGAAATTGAGCCCCCTGAGTGTTCCTATCCAGATATTCCCGTTCGGATCAGAAAGAATAAAGCGAATTGTATTATTGGTAATGGCATTAACACCTCGTGAAACAAGCCGCTGAACTGAATATCCATTTTTCAGGCTGTCATAAAGCAATCTGTATATCCCTGAATTATCAGACCCAAGCCAGATCTCATTTTTGTTTATTTGTGAAAAACATTTTATTGCACTGTTTCTTTCTTCTTCCGATTTGTCATAAAACGGAAAAGTAATAAACCGGTCATGTTCCCTGTCTAGATAATGGTAATAACCATCATAGGTATTGACCCATAAAAATCCTCTCTGGTCTTCCCATATTCCGCTGATCCGGTTGTTGGACAGCATATATTCTTCTCCCGGACGCGCCTTGTATATCTTAAAAGAATACCCATCATACCGGTTCAGACCATTCATCGTGCCAAACCATAAAAATCCGAGATGGTCACAATAAGCACTAAGGACTGAATTCTGTGAAAGACCGTTTCTTGTGTTCAGATGATCAAAACGCTCAATCTCAATCTGGTCATTACCTGCATAAACAAGAGAATGGCATGATACCACCAACCCGACAAAGACAATTCCGGCAAAGTGTATGTGTATATTTTTCAGCATGCAGACAAGAGTAGGTACTAACAAAGATAAGTTATTCATAAAATTCATGCCCGTTTATCGGCAAAACTTTAGAAAGCATTCATTGGCCAGGTTTATTATCTGAGCAGGTGACAATTTATCCCCCTTTTTCCGGTTATTATTCCCCCCTTTTGTTGATTACCTATGTTTAACTTTCGCTTGTATATTTTTCCGTATGACACTGCTTTCAGCTATCTGTTCAGCGTTACTTATCCTTTCAGGGTGCCATGCCATTTCAGGCAAGTCGGGGGAAAATCCTCCTTCTAAAAGCTGGGCTGAGCAGATGGCCATTACAGTAATGCAGCGGGCTGATAGTCTTGTCAAATACAACAATGCCAAATCTGTTAAATGGCAGTACGATATAGCTTTTTTGGGACAAGCCATTGACAGGCTTGGATACCTCAATCCTGCCTATTCGGCCTATATGCAATCTTATATAGATTATTTCATCAGCGATGATGGTAAAATTAAAACCTATAAGCTGGAAGATTACAATCTTGACAACATCAACCCCGGCAAGAATCTGATTACACTTTATAAAAGAACAGCTTCAGAAAAATACCATACAGCCCTGCTTCAACTGGTCCAGCAGCTTACAAACCAGCCCAAGACAAAAACCGGAGGGTTCTGGCATAAAAAAGTTTACCCCTGGCAGATGTGGCTTGATGGCATCTATATGTCGGCTCCCTTCATGGCGCAATATGCCCGAGAATTCAACGATGATAAATGGTTTGATACTGTTTTTCATCAGATTACTCTGGTATACAGCAAAACCCTGGACTCCTCAACCGGCCTTCTTTATCATGCCTGGGATGAAAGCAAATCACAGGCATGGTGTAATCCGGAGACCGGAACTTCCCGCATTTTCTGGAGCCGGGGAATAGGCTGGTTTACTATGGCTCTGGTTGATGTTCTTGATTATATTCCGGAAAACTATCATGGCAGAGATTCACTGATCAGAATATTCCGTTCGGTCTGTAATGCATTGCTTAAGGTAAGAGACCGGGAGAAAATGGTTTGGTACCAGGTTATCAACCAGCCTGACAGACCAGGGAATTACCCCGAAGCTTCCGGCTCATGTATGTTCACCTATGCTTTTGCCAAAGGAGCTAAAAAAGGGTATCTTCCTCAGAAATTCTACAAAGAGGCTCTCAAAAGTTTCCGGGGAATTGTCCGGGAATTTGTCGTAACCGGTAATGACGGCCTGCCTACCCTGACGCATATCTGCGGATCATGCGGATTGGGAGGAAATCCTTACAGAGATGGTTCCTACACATATTATGTGAGCGAAAAACAGATTGATAATGACCCGAAAGGGGTTGCATCGTTTATACTTGCCGCTATCGAACTTAACCAATAATTCATCTAAAACCGACTGCTTATGAAAAAAATCACTACCCTGAGTTGTTTCCTGCTGGTAGCTTTCTTCGCTATCCAGGCACAAAGCTGGAAAGTTTATATGGGAAAAGTGCTTCCCAGCCAGAACAATCCGGCTTTTGTTTCAAATAGTGCTACCGGAGCACCTCCTGTTGAAGCCATCTTGCCCAATCCCGAAAAAACGGGCGATTCGCTCTATTCGTTTACGGTGTACCCAAAAGATGCCAAGTTTTTATGGAAGTATGATTTCTCAGCCGCCGTACCCAATGTAACTCTCGTTGCCCGTTTAAAAGGAATTTCCGACACCCTTGACAGGGTAATGGAAATTGATATGCAAACCGGCTCATTCCGTGAAAGGATCGTAATCAAAAAAGACAACACCTTTGAGCTGAAACAATCCGGATTCAAGGGAACGTTTCCGGCAAATGTTCTTGACTGGCATATGATCCGGTTCTCGATGAAGAACGACAGCGTATTTATCTATCTAGATGAACAACCGGTTCCGATAGCTGCTGTAAAGACCACAACCACAACCACAAACAAATACTTCCGTTTCGGGGATAACGATGGAGCTACAACCACAGGTGCTTTGATCGACTGGATTATATGGGACGAAACCGGATGCTTTGCTCCGGGGCAGGGCGCAGCCATTCCGGATTCCCTGATTCAAAGGAAAGCAGGATGGAAAGTTTATTCCGGACGGGTACTTCCCAGTGCCAATACGCCTGTATTTATTACCAGTAATGTTTCCGGAACCTATACCAATACCCTGCTGGACGATCCGGACCATCCGGGCAATTCACTCCTTGAACTGATTGTTCATCCTGCCGCCAGTAAATTCATGTGGAGATATAACTGGCCGTCTGATGAACCACCTGCCGTCACTATGGTGGCACGTGTCAAAGGTGTATCCGATACACTTAACAGGGTTATGGAGTTCGATTTCGAGCACTTCGGAACGCGTGAAAGGCTGTATGTCAAAACCGACAATACATGGGAATTAAAAGAATCCGGAACAACCGGAACGATGAAAAAAGCTACAGGATGGCACATATACCGGATTACCAAAAATCAAAACCTGGTGAACTTCTACCTTGACGAAAATCCTGTTCCCCTGGCAACGGTAATAACTCCAACGAGCACAACCAATAAATGGTTCCGGTTTGGCGACGGAAATTCCGGCTCGAGTCTCGGAGGTGTTGTCGACTGGATTATTTGGGATGAATCCGGTGCCTACGCTCCCCAAAGAGGTTATTTCATTCCTGATTCGCTTATTCAGGAAGTTGTCTCAGGGGATGCGTTGCTTGCCGCATTAACACCGAATACAGGAACTCTCTCGCCCGCTTTTGACCCTAATGTTACTGAATACACTCTGAAGCTCCCTGCCGGCTCAACCAGCGTTACCATTGATGCTGCAGCTCACCACACTAAAGCAACTGTAACAGGCACCGGCGAGTATACATCATTCCCGACTGATGCAGTAATAACAGTAACTGCTGAGGACGGAACCACCAGGACATATACGGTCAGCATTTCCGTTCTTTCAAACGACGCTACACTTTCAGCACTTACTCCCGCATCAGGGACACTCTCCCCCGAATTCAATCCCGAAATAACACAATATGTTCTGAAATTGCCCGCAGGATCCACCAGTGTCAACCTTGATGCAACTCCTAATGACGCCAGAGCCACCGTGACAGGAACCGGTGAGTATTCAACATTCCCTGTTGATGCAGTAATTACGGTAACAGCCGAAGATGGAACGACCAAAGAATATATTGTGAGTATTTCGGTCCTTTCAAACGACGCCAGTCTGGCTTCACTTACAGTAAGCACAGGAACTTTGTCCCCGGAGTTTGATCCCCAGATTACTTCCTATACACTGGAACTGCCGTCGGGAACAACATCCGTTACCATAACGGCCACCACGAATGATGACAGGGCCAGTGTGGAAGGAACCGGAGAAATTTCCACGTTCCCGGCTGATGTTACCATAACAGTAACGGCTGAAGACGGAACAACTGCCACATATTCAGTCCATATTCTGGTAACCGGAATCAGCGATAACGGAGCCAGAAAGTTCGGTTTCTATCCCAACCCTGCCCGTGAACAAATTACCGTAACCCTCCCGTCATCTGGAAAACTTACTTTAAAAAACACCCTGGGACAAATATTGATCACAAGGAACTGCTTTGAACCAAAAGTAACGGTTGACCTGAAAAATATCAAAACCGGTATTTATTTCCTTACCTTTGAAAATGCAGACCTTTCAATGACAATGAAAGTTGTCAAAAGCGAATAGTTAACTTTTTGCCGGATGATAGCTGGTGCTTTCTGAACCTCAGCCGGCCGGCCAGAAACCGGCCGGCTGCTAAACAAAACAGGCCTGCTATGCGAGTGCTGGTGATACCATTAATAGGAATGATATTTCTGCTTCTGATGGCTTCGGAAAAATCTACCGGAAACCGGGTATCCGGGAATCCTGACAGAATTCCTGCTTTCCCGGGAGCAGAAGGCGCCGGAATGTTCACTACCGGAGGAAGAGGAGGGAAAACCCTGATTGTTGACAATCTGAATGACGACGGGCCGGGAAGCCTGCGGGATGCTATCAGAAAGAATTTCCCCCGCACAATCGTCTTTCATATCTCAGGCACCATTGAACTTCAATCACCCCTTGAAATAAAATCAGGAAACCTTACCATTGCCGGCCAGACTGCGCCAGGTGACGGCATATGCCTTAAAAAATATCCTCTTATCATTCATGCCGATAACATCATCATACGTTACATACGAATACGACTTGGCGATGAGTCAGGAATGGCCTTTGATTGCATTAACTCAAAAGGAAACAGCAATATAATTATTGATCATTGCAGTTTCAGCTGGTCAGTTGACGAAACTGCTTCTTTCTACGATAATGAGAATTTTACTTTGCAATGGTGCATCATCAGTGAGAGCCTTGATATGTCAGTTCACAAAAAAGGAGAACATGGATACGGAGGAATATGGGGAGGAATGAATGCCTCGTTCCATCATAATCTTCTGGCACACCACATAAGCCGGAATCCCAGGCTGCAGGGAAGCCGGTATCACCACCAGCCCGAAAAAGAATGTGCTGAAATGGTGAACAATATTGTCTATAACTGGCGAAGCAAATGCATATACGGTGGGGAACAGGGGCATTATAATCTTGCAGGAAATTATTTCAAACCCGGTCCGGCTACGGCACGATCGCAGGCCAGATTTTTTCTGGAACCCTACCCCCCCTATGGCTGGTTTTATCTTTCAGGCAATGTACTCGAAGGAAATGATTCTGTCACGAAGAATAACCGGCTGGGAGTGGAAACGGATAATCCGATAGCCGGAACTATTTTTCTCACACAGCAGGTGAAAATAAATCCTTCAGTTGTTCCTGAACCGGCAAAATCGGCATTCGAAAAAGTTTTGTCTCAGGCAGGCGCGTCACTGAAACGCGACACTATTGACAGCCGAATTGTTTATGAGACCCTTAACAGTACCTGGCACTGCGGAACAAAAGGAATTATAAATACCCAGAACCAGGCAGGCGGATGGCCGGTTCTGAAAAGCACTCAGGCACCGGAAGATACCGACATGGACGGAATCCCGGATTCCTGGGAACGACAACATAACCTGAATCCGCAAAACCCCATGGATGCTTCACTTAACACTCTGAATCACGGCTACACCAACCTGGAAATGTATATAAACAGCCTGGTAAATACCAATAACCACCCAGTTGACAAATGAGAAAATCCATAATGAAATTTCCTATGCCGACATTTATCAAAGAAAAGCTTTTAAGAATTCTGTTGTTGCCCTTTGTGATGGCAATATCAGCTAATTTAATTGCCCAGCAGGTTACCGGAAAAGTCACCGATCAGAACGGAGAACCTCTGCCCGGGGTTTCTGTACTGATCAAGGGAACCACACAGGGAACCATAACCAACCTTGAAGGAATATATAAAATCAGTGTTACCAATCCGGATAAGGATGTCCTTGTGTTTTCCTATGTAGGAATGATCAGCGAAGAACATCCGGTTGCTGGAAAAACTGAAATCAACGTTTCTATGCAGCCCAAAACCGAACTACTGGATGAAATCGTAGTAGTTGGATATGGTACAATAAAGAAACGAGACCTGACGGGATCAGTTTCTTCCGTTGGAGGAGATCAGTTGCGGGATATTCCACTCACATCAACTGCACAGGCAATTACCGGCCGGCTGGCAGGTGTCCAGATTACCACGTCGGAAGGATCTCCCGATGCGGATGTCAGAATTCGCGTAAGAGGAGGAGGTTCTATTACCCAGGATAATTCACCGCTGTATATTGTCGATGGCTTTCCGGTTGATAATATCGGAAGCATCCCTCCTACCGATATTGTTTCCATCGATGTTCTCAAAGATGCATCTTCCACTGCCATTTATGGTGCCCGTGGAGCCAACGGTGTTGTAATTATTACCACCCGTTCGGGTTCAAAAGGAGCAACCCGCATTTCCTATAATGCCTTCATGGGGACCAAGGAAATTGCAAAAAAACTGGACGTTCTGTCACCCTATGAATTTGCTGTTGCACAGTATGAGCGCGCCCAGGGATCAGCACTCGACCGGAACAATTTCACCAAGAGGTTCGGTACATGGAACCAGCTCGACAGTCTCTACAGCAATATAAAAGGAACAGACTGGCAGGAAAAAGTATTCGGACAGAACGCACCTACCATTTATCATAATCTGAGTCTGGAAGGAGGAAGTGATAAAACCACTTACAGTCTTAGCCTTACAAACAATGAAGATAAAGGGATTATGATTGAATCGGGCTATACCAGAAACAACGTGAACTTCAGGTTTGACAATGCCGCAACGGAAAAACTCAAACTGAGCTTCGACGTCAAGCTGGCCGATACCAAAGTAAAAGGAGCAGGAACATCTGATCCGGGAACTTCCACAACAAACCGGCTTAAACATAGTGTTATCTACCGGCCAATAAATGGTTTGTATGATTTCACCTCCGACCCCGATCTGGAATTTCAGGATGATGCTTACTATGAACTAAGCGGCCTTACCGATCCCGTAACTCTCGCTCATGATGAATACCGGCTTAAACATCAGACACTGGCCACCCTTAACGGAGCATTTACATACACCATTATCCCCCACTTATCTTACCGCATGGAACTGGGCTATAATAATTTCCAGGAGAGAAGAGACCGTTTTGACGGTCTTACCACAGTAGCTGCCCGACAGTATGGAAACAAACCAATAGCCGCTATCCAGGAAAGCCGAAAAATTACCCTGAGGATGGCAAATCTTATCACCTATGACCTGAAGGAATTTGCCGGAGGAAATTCAATGAACATCATGGCAGGACAGGAAATAATCGACAGCCGTTCCAAAGTTTTCTCCGAAGAAGTTCGTTCCTTTCCGGCCGATATTACTGCCAACATGGCGCTGGGATCCATGGCGCTGGGAGAAGATGTCCAGCCTCCTTACACCTTTGAAACAGCCGACAAGCTTGCTTCCTTCTTTGGCCGTGCCAACTATAGTTTCAAAGACCGTTACCTGGCTTCTTTTACCATCAGGGCAGATGGTTCATCCAAATTCAGCCCTAAAAACCGTTGGGGCATTTTTCCTTCCTTCTCAGCAGGCTGGAGAATCAGTGAGGAACCCTTTATGAAAAACATCCCGGTATTGTCTTACCTTAAAATCAGGGCAAGTTACGGTCAGGCCGGAAATAACAGAATTGACGACATGCTCTGGAGAACAACATTCAAAGTTGCCAACGATAAACTGTATTACCTTAACGAAACCCCCTATACCTTCTTCTACCCTGACCCAAATAATTTGCCCAATCCCGACCTGAAATGGGAAACAACCATTACAAGGAATGCAGGACTTGACATTGGAATATTTAAAAACCGCATCATGCTGAATGTTGACCTCTATAAAAATTCCACAAAAGACCTTCTCATTCAGTCAACAGTTCCACCGGAAACAGGATACCTCTACCAGATGAGAAACATTGGAAGGACCTCAAACAGGGGTATTGAATTCGTTCTGGATGCCATTATTATTGAAAAGAAGGATCTGCGGCTGACAGCCAACATGAACATTTCCTTTAACAAAAACAAAGTTGAAGAACTGGGTCTAACCGGTAGTGATTATTTCCTGCAAGGCTCAGGATGGAACAATGATGTAGGGGCTGACTATATTGTTAAGGTTGGTAAACCTGTGGGATTAATGTATGGTTTTGTTAC